>PMFY01000129.1 GCA_003157945.1 Acidimicrobiaceae bacterium
CGAGGCCCGGTCCTGCCTCGAGCTGGCCCGCATGCACCGGGCCCGAGGCGGGCCCGAGGACGCAGAGGCCGCCGCGGCCTACGCCGACCGGGCCCTGGAACTGGCACGGGGCTTCGGCTACACGGGCGTGGAGCGACGGATCGCCGAGTTCGTGACGGCGTAGGTCCGCCGACGCCGGCCGACGTCGGCCGGAACGGCTCCGGCGCGGCTCAGGCGGAGGCGAGGACGAACTGGCCGGTGACCTCGAGGCCGAACGGCACGGTCTGGGAGGACAGTCCGAGCGTCCGACCCAGCGGATGGCTCGCCAGGGTGTGGAGGGTGAAGTCGAAGCCGTGGCGGAGGAGTCGGGCGTGGAACCGCCCGAACGTCGTCGTGAGCTCGACCAGCTCGACCGCGCCGGCCACGAGGCCGTCCTGCTCGGACGTCCGGAACTGGCGGGCCCCGACCTGACGGAGCTGGTGACCGGCCACCGCGGCCGCCGCCTCGCGGAACAGGGCCTCGTCGGGCAGGGTCACCGTGCCGCGCAGCAGCTGGCCGAGGGCGTCACCGGCGATCCGGCCGGCCTCGGCCGCCAGCTCCTCGACCGCCTCGCCGACGTGCACGCCGGCCTGCGGCGTCAGTTCGAGGAGCGGGTGCAGTCCCGACGTCTCGTCCCGTCCGAACGCCCCGCCGAAGACGTCGAGCGAGCAGGACGGGCGGTCCCCGGTCGTGATGGTGGGCTCACCCCACTGCTTGGCGATCCCGTAGATGTCGCGGCCCCCGAGGAGCGACACCGGATTGTCGACCCACATCGCCGGGATGAACAACGAGATCCGGTCGATGAGGTCGGCGTGGTCGGCGCGGTGGCCCGCGGCGGTCGGCACCCAGATGGCGGCGTGGCGCTCCGCCGAGGTCCCCATGTCGGCGTAGGCGGTGCCGAAGAGCGGGGAGCGCGACTGGCTGAGCGACCGCACCACCATCGAGCCGAACGAGAGCATCACGAACTCGCCCAGCGGTGTGTACGACATGGTGCCGTCGGGGTCGTGCAGCACCGTCGCGCACAGGTCGGCGAGCAGGTCGGGGTCGGCCCGCAGCCCGAACAGGTAGATGGTCACGTCGGAGCACTCGAACGGCCCGGGCACCGAGGTGAGCCCGCCGTACTCCAGGAACGGGGGTCCGGGCACCGTCACTGCTCGACCCGGGTCAGCCAGTCGACGTTCTCGGACGAGATGTCGGCCGGCGTGCCGCAGATCGACCGCGACGCCCGCATCCCCGACATGGTGGCCGCCTCGACGCACCCGCCGTTGATGCCGTTGAGCGTCCAGTCGCCGGCCAGGTAGAGGTTGGCGATCCCCGGTCCGGGATCGGTCGACCGGGCGGCGACGACCAGGGCGTCCTCGCGCAGGCGGTGGACGGTCGAGCCGGCGGTCGACAGCACGTACCGCTCCGTGGGCTCGAAGTTGGCCCGCAGGTACTGGGCGTCGAACCGGGACCGGTCGTCACCCCCGGCCGGGTCGAAGAGGACGGACCAGTCGAAGGTGCCGTCCGCCCGGGCCGCCTTCGGCCACAGCTCGACGGCATGGCCCGCCAGCAGGTCGTGCACGGCCCGGGCGACCTCGGCGTCGGCCGCGGCCTGGGACGCCTGGTCGGCCATCACCCCGCAGAAGTAGGCGACGCCGAGGGGCGGGTGGTCGCCCCACGTCTCCCGGTCCAGGAGGTGGGACATGTCGCAGTAGGTGTCGATGGGCTCCACGAAGCTCGTGGCGATGGCCTTCCCACAGAATCGCGCACCGAGCTGGTCGAGCGGGGTGGTGGTCCACACCTGGCCGGCCTGGGTCATGACGCTGTGGCAGTTGTCGAGCATCGTGCGGAACGCGGGCACCTGGTCGGCGACCTCGGCGCAGATGGCGCCCAGCGCCGGCGCCGGAATGGCCAGGACCACGAGGTCGAAGTCCGTACCGTGGGCCAGGACCTGTTCGACGGCGCCCGGGGCGCGGCCGCCGTGCTCGAAGGCGACCCCGCCGGCCCGGAGGGCCGGCCCGTCCACCAGCTGGTCCCACACCGGCTCGTTCGGCCAGCAGGGGAGTCCGGCGACTTCGACGAGGGGGTGGTACTCCGTGCCCTGCTGCAGCTCGGCCTGGCGGACGAGTCGGATCCCGTCGATCCTCGTCCGATCGGCCGAGAGCGCGAGCCCCGTCACCTCCCGGAAGAACTCGAAGCGGACGCCACGGTCGCGGAGGACCTCGTAGAAGGGACCGAAGACCGTGTCCCCCATGCCGGCCTGCATCTTGTAGGCCACGTGCTCGCGGTAGCCGCCGAGGAGCCGGAGGATGCCGTGGACCCCCGTGCCCGCGGCCAGGTCGGGCACCGCGGCGCCGTTCTCGAACCGGTAGGCGAACGCCGCGTCGTACCAGCCGCGTAAGAAGGGCGAGTGCTCGAGCTCGAGCGTGAAGTCCTCGGCGCCGTGGGCCTTCAGGAACGCGGAGAGCTCGTAGCCGTCGATGGAGGTGAACCCGTTGGTGGCTACGTCGGCGTCGAGGATGCCGACCACGGCGGTGAGGAAGGTGTCGAAGGTGGTGAAGAACAGGCGCAGGCCGGCGTGGTCGACGCGGGCCTTCACGTACTGCTCCCACAGCTCGTGCTTGAAGTCCACCAGCGGCCGCACGATCAGTTCCTTGAGGGCGTGGCCCACGGCCTCGGCGGCGTGGACGCGTCCACCCAGGTCGCCGAAGTCGGCCCCGAGGTCCTGGACGACGTCGAGCAGTTTCTCCTTGAGGCCGGCGTCGAACTCGTCGAGGTCGACCTCGAAGTGCTCCGACCAGTGGAGGAACCGCCGCAGCACCCGCTTCGGGATCTCGTGCCCCGGCACCTGCAGCTCGGCCCGCAGGGCGTCCCAGGCGTCGATCGCCCAGACGATCCCGTTGGCCAGGACGTGCCAGAGCGACGGCAGCGGGCCGATCTCGCCGAGTGTGGGATGGAGGGGCGACACGCGCGGCGGAGGCTCGAAGGAGTGGGACAGCCACGCGCCGCCGTAGTACTCGTACAGGCCGATGACCGGGCTCGGCGCGAACGCCCCCGCGAAGTCCCGGATGGGGCAGGACGCACCCCGGGGGCGGCGGACGGTCAGCTCCTCGTAGCACTGGCGCATGGTGAGGAACGCGTTGTCGTAGAAGCCGAACCAGATGTGGAGCCCGTGCTCCTCGATGCGGCCGCCCCGGTCGAGGTCGCGGCCGCTCGCCCCCTTGCCGCCCAGCCGCCAGCCCGACTGGTAGACGGTCACGTCGTAGCGGTCACGGAGCTCGGGCGTGCTGGTGAGCCAGAACGCCGTCACCATGCCGCCGACGCCGCCGCCGAGCACCGCCACCTTCTCCCGGTCAGCCCCGACCACCATGTTCCGCCACCCCCGCGTGCCGTCGATGGGCCGAGCGCTCGGCCCGCCGTCCGCTCCGGATCCCTACGCCGTCGGAGGCCGAGTATCCCAGTGCCCCGTCTCCGATCGCAAGAGGCGCCACCACCGGACCGGATCGCGTCCGCGCGTCGAGGGCCCGGGTCGGTCTGCGGAGGGCGTCAGCGGCCACCCGCCAGTTCGGGCCACTTGCCGCGCGCCTCCTTGAGGTAGCGGCTGGCCAGCTGGCGCGAGAAGCCGAACGCCTCACCCACCTGCCCGGCGGTCATGCCGTTGTCGATGGCCACGGCCACCAGCGCGAGCCGGAAGCGGTGCCGGGCCGATTCGAGTTCGCTCATGGCGTCGCTCACGCTCCGGCGGATGGTCCCGCCGACGGCGGGCACGAGGATGTCCTTCGCCAGGCCGGCCCGGATGGCCGCCATCCCTCCGTCGTACTGGGCGATGTCGTCGGCGAGGACCGTCTGCAGGTTGACGGCGGCGTCGCGCCGGGCCGTCATGGCCTCGGCCGCCTCGAGCTCGTAGACGGACAGCTCCCGGACCCCGCCCATCGTGGCGGCCTGGCGGACCTCCCGGGCCCGTCGGGTCTCGAGCTCCGCCCGTCGCCTCCCCAGTTCGTCCTTCAGCTCGGGGCTGAGACCGGCGGCCACGTCGCCCGAGGAGAGCCGGGGAAGGTCGAACCGGTGGTGGTCCTCGGCGACCACCGGGTTGCTCTCCAGGTCGGGGAGCCCGTCGATGGCGAGGAAGCCCCAGCTCGCTCGGTCGCGGTCCCCTTCCGGCTGGCCGTCCGGGGCGGTGCGGTCCGCCCGGATGTCGCCGGCCGCCCGCTTCACGGGCGGACCTCCGGAGCGACCGGCCCCCTGCCCTCAGCCATCCGCATCGCAACCTCCGCTCCGTTCGGCCGCGGGGTCCACGGGGGACACCCGCAGGCGGCCGTCTGATGTTCTGAACTGCAATTTAGCATCGGAGCACGACCTTGCAATTCATAATCACTATGAATTCACGGCCGTGGCGACACCGACGGCGATGTCGTCACGACCCGGGAGGCGGAAGACCGGGAAGGGGCGGTCCACCGGTTCGACGGCCGTGCCGGCCGACGTGGCCGGGACGGGGCCGACCGGTCGCCCCGGCACCGGTCGCTCGCCGGAGGTCGGACCGGTTACCCGGGTTGGACCTCGGAGACCCCGGGGCGCCGGAGCAACCAGAACACGGTGCTCGCCCCCCAGGGCCCCGTCCATCCGAGGGGGCTGTAGACGGTCCGCACCAGCTGCAGCCGTCCCGTCAGCATCGACCGGACCTCGCGGTAGTCGAACCCCTTGTGGCTGTAGGAGTTCATGCCGGTCAGCCCGCCGGCGTCCCACCCGACTCCGGCCCGCAGCAGCTCGCGCCACGGGTACCGCTCGTAGCCGTAGTCGTTCACCCGGTTGGCCCACCACCGCCCCGCCTGCTTGACGAGCAGCGCCGGTCCCACCTCGATCGGCACGGACACCACGACGGTTCCCCCCGGCGCGACGAGTCCGGTGATCTGACGGACGACGGCGTCGACATCGCCGACGTGCTCCAGGGTCTCCAGACAGAGCACGAGATCGACGTCACCCCGGGACGGGTCCACGTCGCCGGGAGCCGCGAACGAGAGGCCCGGGTAGCCGGACGAGCGGAGCCGGCCCGAGTCGAGCATCACCGGCTCGTTGTCGATGCCGATGCCGGTCTCGATGACTCCGCCGTCATAGAGGTCACGGAGCAGCCAACCATCGGCACAGCCGACGTCCACCGCCGATCTGAACACGCGACCGCCGACCAGTTCGAGCACGGCGTCGCGGCGGCTGTTGTGGGCCCAGCGGGTCAGGGCCGAGCCACCACGGAAGATCCGCTCGTGGTAGCCGCTAAGCACCCCGGGAGGCGCATCCGCCAGCGATCCGGCCGGGCGCTCAGCCTCGTCCTCGGCGCCGGCCATCGCCCGACAGTATCAGGGGGAATTCGCGGGGATCCGGGTCAGCCGGATGCCCACCGACCGTCGCACCCGTGGGGGCACGACGGTCGGTGGGTGCCGTTCAGAACGGTGCTCCGGGCCGGGACGGCCCCGCGGGATGCTCAGCCCAGGACGAGCGCGGAGCCGCTGAAGGGGCTGGACAGGGTCAGTCCCTTCAGACCCGCCTTGCTGGCGCAGGCGGTGGCGATGCCCGTCACCGAATTGGCGCCGGTGGAGCCGGTCAGCGTGTCCCCGGCACCGGAGTCGGTGCCCTGGAACGGTCCCGTGGTGCTGGACCCGGCCACGGCGAAGGTGGCGGCCGAATGGACGGTGTCGATCGTGATCGTCGCCGTCGAACCGGTGACGACGCTCGACGACGCCGTCAGCTTGGGCGTGGTCTTCCACTTGACGGTGAGGTTCCCGGTGATGGAGATCGGGACACCGTTGGAGCCGCCGCACTTGTGGTAGCTGGAGGAGTTGCTGAGGGCGCCGGAGAGCGTCGCCCCGCTGACGGACACGGCCGTGCCCGAACCGGCGGGGGTCACGGTGCAGCCCGACAACTTGGCCTTGAGGGTGTCGGTGGCCGAACTGGGCGTCGCCGTACCGGCGGTCGTCTGGGGCTGCGAGAACTTGACCGTGGCGGAGGTGAGCCCGCTGCAGGCCACCGTGTAGTGGGTGGCGTCGACCTTGGGGGCGCCGGCACCGGCGACGCCACCGGTGGAGGCGAGGAGGCCGAGGGCCGAGGCACTGGCGGCGAACACGAGCCAGGGTGCACGGGAGCGGGTGCTGACAGGGGACATGGTGGTGAGGTTCCTTCCGTGGGGATGTCGATGGGGGTCGTACTTGTGAAGTCACTAGCCTACAGAGTCCATAGGATCAGTAGGGAGTCGGCGGTCCGCAGGCTGGAGGGCACCTGTCGTGGCATCCGCCGGGCCCGGGCCGAACGGCCCGCAGCCAGGCTGTCGACGGGTGGGCCGTCGATCCCTCGAACTGCATCAGCTGGTGCTCGACGTAGTCCGCATCGATAGGCGTGGGATCTCAACGGCCTTGCGCCCGACCTCACCGACGATGAAGCCTTCGCCCTCGTCTGGGAGATCGTGTCGACCGCACGCGACGTTGACGCAATCGCTCTCAAACTTCGAGTGTCTGACTGACGCCCTGCGTACGGTCGGTCTTCCGATCGACAGAGGGAACGATTCGTGGGTCTCCGCGGGCTCAGCTGAGTGTCTCGACCTTCGCGCTTGCCGGTCCGGACCCGACGTTCCTTTCGTTTCCCAGGTGGGATGATCGGAGGATGCCCAGCCAGGAGCGCGTCCCCGCGGGGATCGGGTGCCTCAGCTCAGTCGTCGGCCTGCTTGTGCTGGCCGGGGTCGTCGTACTGGTGTTCTTCGTTGGATTCATCGTCCTGGCCGTCGTGGCCGCCCTCATCGTCGTGGGCCTTATCGTCTGGGCGGTCGACCGGCTGCTCCTGGCGCTCAGCCCGAAGCGCCGGGCGCGACGGGAGGCCGCCCAGCGCGCGGTGATCTGGCGGTTCAGAGGGATGTCGACCGGTGCCGGACCGTTTGGCGGGAGAGACCCCGGCGAAGTCATCGACACCACGGCCACCGACATGTCGGCCGACCCGATCGACCCGATCGACCCGTGGTCCGCCAGGGACGATCCGGATCAGCTCGGCCCGGCATAACCCGCTCGAGGGCGGTGTGGAGGTTCCGGCAGGGCCCAACTCGGGCTCGTGATTCTCAATTTGCGAACTACCGATCATCGCGAACCGAGGAGGACGGGAAGCATGGCCTCAGCCACTTCTTCCGGTCGCTCCTCATGGCTGAACAGACTCGCCCCCTCGATGACCGAAAGCTGGGCGTCAGGGAACGTCCCCGCCATCTCTTCAGCCCGTGCGACCGGAAAGAACCGATCGCGTTCTCCCCAGACGAGCTGTACCGGGACGTCGATACGCCGGTGCAGTTCGGCGAGTTGACTGATGAGCTGGAGGTCGAAGCTGCGCAGCACCTCGGCGGCGGCAGCCCGACGGTCGGGTGACGTGTGGAGTGGATTCAGGAAGAACTCGTCGAACTCGCCATCGAGGAGCGATGAGTCCACGAAGCTGTCTCCGAACACGAGCTGACTCCGCCGAAGTCGCGGCTGCCCGGCGATCCAGCCCAGCACTCCACCCACCCCGGGTACGTCCTTGATGGCGATGAACGACCGGAAGCGCCTGCTGAGTCCACCGGGCTGTTCGGTATCGATGAGTGCCATACCCCTCATGTGTCGGTCGCCAGCCAGTGCATGGCGGGCGATCAGACCGCCGCTGTCGTGCCCGACGACGGCGAACCGGTCAAGCTCGAGCAGTTCAACAACCCTCCGGACTGTTGCGATGTGCCGATCGACGGTCAAGGGCGTCCCGGCATCGAACCGGCTCGAGCCTGCGCCGGGGAAGTCGATGACGTGGCACGTCACTTCGCGACTCAGGCGTGGCAGGAGCTTTCGAAAGGTCGCCCCGCTGACCGGCCATCCATGGATGAACAGGACATCCGGCCCTTGGCCTACACGACGGTAGGCAACTTCACCGGCACCGACATCGAGGAACGCGTCGGGCGCACGACGGAAGAGGTCGGAGGCCTGGGTGAGCGTGAGCGAGGACATGAAACCTCCGTGGAATCGTGTGGGCCCCGAGAGCCGTGTGGCCTCGTGTCATTGGTTGCAGTGATCACTACATAACCCTATTCGCAGTGATCACTACAATCAAGAGGCAATGGGATATCGGCATACCAAGGAGGAGATCCTGGAGGGCGCGCTCGCTGTTGCGTTCGCCGACGGACTGAGCCAACTGACCTACGGGCGGGTCGCCAGGCGACTCGGCATCAGTGACCGGATCGTCGTCTACTACTTCCCCTCCAAGGAGGACCTCGTCAGCGAGGTCCTGGTATCCGTTGGGATGAGACTGCAACAGGCCCTCGAGCCCGCATTCACCTCGCCGGCCGAGGACCACCTCCAGCTCGTGCGGGCCGCCTGGCCGATCATGGCCCACCCCGTGGCCGATCCCATCTTCGCCCTGTTCCTCGAGGCGAGCGGCCTGGCGGCAGCGGGACGGGAGCCCTACCGCACGCTCGTCCCGCAGCTCGTCGAGATCTGGATCACCTGGACGGCCGGGTACGTCCACGGCTCGCCGACGCGGCGCCGCGCCGAGGCGGAGGCCTCCGTCGCCATCCTCGACGGGCTGCTCCTGCTCCGGCAGATGGCGGGGAGCGTGGCGGCGGATCGGGCCGCGAAGAGGATCGGCGTCTCCACCACGTGACCCCTCGGCGATGGGACACGCTGCCCCGCGATCAACTGTCGGAGGAAGCCGACCGGCATCTGGCGGCGGTGCTCGGGGCCATGGCGGGGGAGGGAGTCACCCCCCGTGAGGACCAGGACGCCGCGGTGCGGGCGGTGGTGGCCGACCGGTCACGGGTGCTGGTCGTGCAGGCCACTGGGTGGGGGAAGTCCGCCGTCTACTGGGCGGCCACCTCCGCCATCCGGTCCCTGGACGGGGGGCCGACGCTGGTGGTGTCCCCACTGCTGGCGTTGATGCGGGACCAGGTGAAGGCGGCGGAAGGCGCCGGGCTGACGGCGCGCACGATCAACTCCACGAACGTGGACGACTGGGAGCCGATCATGCAGGAGGTCGAATCGGGCGCCGTCGACGTGCTCCTGGTGTCGCCCGAGCGACTGGCCAATCCCACGTTCGCCAGGCGGATCGGCCCGGTCATCGACGGAGCGGGGCTCATCGTCATCGACG
This sequence comes from Acidimicrobiaceae bacterium, assembly GCA_003157945.1. The sequence goes on from PMFY01000129.1 coordinate 9,127, forward strand.
AGGCGCACTGCATCTCCGACTGGGGATTCGACTTCCGACCCGATTACCAGCGCCTNNTCGCCGCGCAGCTCGGCCCGGCGACCGTGGTCCTGCGGGGGAGCCTGGCGCGGTCCTCGCTGACGCTCTCCGTCATCGACGGCCTGGGTCCGTTGGAGCGGTTCGCCTGGGTGGACGGCGCGCTCGGTCTGCTTCCCGGTTCCGGGATCATCTACGTTCCCACGGTCGCCGACACCGAGCGTCTGTGCGGGTTCCTCACGGCC
>PMFY01000142.1 GCA_003157945.1 Acidimicrobiaceae bacterium
AACCTCCACTGGTGGGTCATCGTGACCGTGGTGCCGTTGGCCTGTGTGACCATGGCCTCACTCGGGCTGCTCCTCGGGACCAGCTTCGAGCCACGCAACATCGGGCTCATGTTCGGGTTCATCATCCTGCCGGTCACGTTCCTCGGCGGCACCTACTACGCCTACACCCGACTGGCGCCGGTCCAGGTCGGCGGTTGGCACTGGCTGCAGACACTGGTGCTGGTCAACCCCCTCATCTACATCAACGAGGGCATGCGGGCGGCGTTCACGGATGCACCGCACATGCCGCTCTACGTCATCTACCCCGTGCTCGTCGGGTTCCTCGCCGTGTTCCTCGGGATCGGGCTCCGGAACTTCCGGCGGCGGGTGCTGTCCTGAGCGGACCCGTGGAGTCCACACCCGGGACCGGGACCGGCACGCAGCCGGAGGCCGGTCCGGCACCGGTCGCCCGGTACCTGCTGGACAACCGGCAGCCCGAGGCGGGTGTCCGTCTGGACGCCATCGGCGACCTGTTCGATGCGGCGACGTTCCGGATGCTGGAGGCCACCGGAGTCCGCTCGGGCTGGCGCTGCTGGGAGGTGGGGGCCGGCGGGCCGGGTGTCGCCGCCTGGCTGTCGGGGCGCGTGGCTCCGTCCGGACGGGTCCTGGTCACCGACATCGACACCTCCTGGCTGTCCCCCGACACCTGGCCGGACGGCACCGTCCCGCCCGGGGTCGCCGTGGCCCGTCACGACGTGACGACGGACCCGCTCCCGGAGGGACCGTTCGACCTGGTCCATGCCCGACTGCTGCTCGTCCACCTGCCCGGCCGGGCCGAAGTGGCCGCGTCCCTCGCCGGCCTCCTGGCCCCGGGCGGCTGGCTCGTCGTGGAGGACGCCGACCCCGCGCTCCAGCCGCGGGCGTGCCCCGACGAGTACGGGCCCGACCAGGTGCTGGCCAACAAGGTCCGGGCCGGGTTCCGGTCGCTGCTCGCCGGGCGTGGCGTCGACCTGGCGTTCGGCCGCACCGTGCCCCGCCTGCTGCGGGGGCTCGGACTGGTCGACGTGGTGGCCGAGGCCCACTTCCCGGTCACGTCGCCCGTGAGCTCGGTGCTCGAGCGGGCCACGGTCGAGCAGACACGCGCCGGTCTCGTCGGCGCCGGGCTGGTGACCGAGGACGAGGTGGCGCGCCACCTGGCCAACCTCTCCTCCGGTCGCCTGGACGTGACCACGGCGCCGATGGTGTCGGCCCGGGGTCGCCGGCCCGTCCCCGGGGCCGGGCCCCGGGAGTCGTCCCCAGATGGGGACCGGTAGGCTGGAGTGCGCTCGCACGCAGACGACGACGACCTGACGGAGGTGGTTCCCACGGGACCCGAGGTGGCAACAGAGCAGACCGCAACGGGGGGGACCGGCAGCCAGGCAGGGGGAGCAGAGCACTTCGACATCGTCATCATCGGAGGCGGACCGGGTGGCTACGCCGCCGCCCTCTACGGTGCCGCGGCCGGCCTCTCCATCGGCCTCGTGGAGCTCGACAAGGTGGGTGGCACCTGCCTGCACCGTGGCTGCGTCCCGGCCAAGGCGTTCCTGGAGACGGCCGCCGTCCGCCGCACCGTGCGCTCGGCCGCCGGCTTCGGTATCACGGCAGGGCCGGACCAGTCCGAACCCACGGTCAAATTCGCCGTCAGCCAGGAGCGCAAGCAGCAGGTCGTGGACCAGCTGTTCAGCGGACTCTCGGGCCTGCTCAAGGGTCGGGGCGTGACGGTGTTCAACGGCAGCGGCACGCTGCTGGGTGACCACCGGGTGCGGATCGCCGGGAACGACGGGTCGACCGTCGAGATCACCGGGACCGACGTCGTGCTGGCCGCCGGCTCGGTGCCCCGCACCATCCCGGGCTTCGACATCGACGGCACGCTGGTCCTGACGTCCGACGAGGTGCTCGCCCTCGACCACCTGCCCTCGTCGGTGGCGGTCATCGGCGGCGGGGCGATCGGGTGCGAGTTCGCCTCCATGTTCTCCGACCTGGGCTCGACGGTCACGATCTTCGAGGCGCTGCCCACGATCCTCAACGGATGCGACGACGACGTCGTGCGCACCGTGGTGCGCTCGTTCAAGAAGCGCGGCATCGACGTGAAGGCGGGGGTCAGTCTCGCCGGCCACCGCCCCGACCCCTCGGGCGACCGGACGGTCGTCTCGTTCGGCGACGGCGGGCAGCTGACGGTCGACGCCGTCGTGGTGTCGGTGGGCCGCCGCCCCCGGACCGAGGGACTGGTGGCGTCAGACGCCGGGGTGACCATCGACGACCGCGGGTTCGTGGTGGCCGACGCCGCCATGCGGACCAGTGCCCCCGGCGTCTGGGCGGTCGGCGACGTGGTCGCCGGCACGCCGCAGCTGGCCCATGTGGCGTTCGCCGAGGCGATCGTGGTGATCAAGTCGATCCTGGGCGAGCCGACGGCCGCCGTCGACTACGCCCGCGTGCCCTGGGCGATCTACTGTCATCCCGAGGTGGCCTTCGCCGGTATGACCGAGGCCGCAGCCCGGGCGGCCGGCCTGGACGTGGTGGTCAAGAAGGACCCCTTCGGCGGCAACAGCCGGGCCAGGATCATCGGTGACACCGAGGGCATGGTCAAGGTGATCGCCGAGAAGCGGCCCGACGGCACCACCGGCCGCATCCTGGGCGTCCACATGGTCGGGCCGTGGGTCACCGAACAGCTCGGTGCCGGCTACCTGGCCGTCAACTGGGAGGCCACGGCCGACGAGGTCGCCCAGTTCATCCAGCCGCACCCGTCCCTGTCGGAGGCGTTCGGCGAGACGGTGCTGGCACTGACCGGAAGGGGACTCCACGTTGGCTGACGTGACCATGCCGCAACTCGGCGAGACGGTGACCGAGGGGACCATCACCAAGTGGTTCAAGGCCGTCGGCGACACCGTCGCCCGCGACGAGCCCCTGTTCGAGGTGTCGACCGACAAGGTCGACTCCGAGGTCCCGTCGCCCGCCGACGGAGTCCTGACGGCGATCCTCGTCGAGGAGGGCGACACCGTCGACGTGGGTGTGGCCCTGGCCGTCATCGACGGCGACGCCGGTGCCGCCCCGCCACCGCCTCCCGCTTCCTCCCCCGGTGCCGCGGCCCCGGTGGCCGAGGTGGCGCCGGCACCGGTCGCACCACCTCCGCCACCGCCTCCGGTCCCGACCACCGCTGCGGCGGCTGCCCCCCTCACGGAGCTCCCCGACGAACCGGTGCCGTCCGCTGCCCGGGCCACCCCGGCCCCGACCACCCCGTCGGCCGCACCGACGACGCCGACGTCGCCTCCCTTCGCCGCCTCGGCCGGCACGAGCCTGCCGACCGTCCCCGCCGGAGCGGACCGGGCCCGGGTGCTGTCACCGGTCGTCCGCAGGCTCCTCGCCGACCACGACATCGACCCCTCGACGATCCGGGGCACCGGCCTCCAGGGTCGGATCACCCGTGCCGACGTCGAGGCCGTCATCGAGCGCGGCGGCCCGCCGGCGGCCGTGCCCAGCATCGGCGCCGAGCGCACCACCCCCGTGGCTCCGTCGGCCACCCCACCGCCGGCTCCCCGCGCCGCCACGCCCACGAGTGACGGTGTGCGTCCGGGCGACCGTGACGAAGTGGTGCCGTTCACCAACATCCGGCGGCGCACGGCCGAGCACATGGTCCGCTCGAAGGCGACGTCCGCGCACACGCTGATGGTCAAGGAGGTCGACTACGAGCGCGTCGAGCAGGTGCGCCGGACCCACGGCGAGCGGTTCCGTGAGGAGGAGGGATTCAGCCTCACGTACCTCCCGTTCGTGGCCCGGGCCACCACCGAGGCACTCGCCGAGTTCCCCCACCTGAACGCTTCGGTGGGCAACGACGCGCTGATCGTGCACCACGACGTCAACCTGGGCATCGCCGTCGACCTCGACAACGAGGGACTCATCGTCCCCGTGGTGCACAACGCCGAGGAGCTGAACCTCCGGGGCATGGCCCGTCGGATCCGCGATGTCGCCGACCGGGCCCGCACCAAGCGGCTCAGCCTCGACGACATCAGCGG
>PMFY01000352.1 GCA_003157945.1 Acidimicrobiaceae bacterium
GACGTCCAGAAGCTGCGTCAGCTGACCGGCGTCGGCATGCTCGACGCCAAGCGCGGTCTCGAAGAGAATGACGGCGACATGGACAGGGCCGTCACGTGGTTGCGCGAGAAGGGTCTGGCGAGCCAGGCGAAGCGCGCCGACCGTGAAGCCTCCGAAGGCGCCGTCGCCATCGGGACCGCGGACAACGTCGTCTCCATCGTCCAGCTCCGCTCGGAGACGGATTTCGTGGCCAAATCCGAGGAGTTCGTCGCCTTCGTGAACGAGCTCGCCGACCTGGTCGCCGCCAAGGGCGTCGACGCGGTGGCCGAGCGCTCCGACGAGCTCGACTCGATGAAGGTGAAACTCAAGGAGAACATCTCCCTGGGCCAGGTCGTCCGCATCGAGGCACCGGCCGGTGGCGCCGTGGACTCCTACCTGCACCTGCAGGCGGGCCGGGGCGTCAACGCCGTGGCCGTGGCCGTCGCCGGCGGCAGCAAGGAGCTCGCCCACGACATCGCCGCCCACATCGCCTTCGCCCGTCCCCTCTACATCACCCGGGACGCGGTGCCCGAGGCCGACGTGGCCGCCGAGCGCGCGACCGTCGAGAAGATCGCCCTCAACGAGGGCAAGCCCGAGGCGTCCCTGCCGAAGGTCGTCGAGGGACGGTTGAACGGCTGGTACAAGGAGCGGGTCCTGGTCGACCAGCCCTTCATCAAGGACGAGAAGCAGACGATCGCCAAGCTGCTCGGCGACGCGACGGTGACGGAGTTCGCCCAGGTCGTCGTCGGCGACTGAGTGACGGTGGGCCACCGACCACGCATCATCCTGAAGCTGTCCGGCGAGGCGCTCGCCTCGTCGGCCTCGGACGAGACCATCGACGCCACGGCCGTAGAGCAGCTGGCGCGGGAGATCGCCCAGACCCGCGAGGAACTCGATCTCGAGTTGGCCGTGATGGTCGGCGGGGGCAACATCTGGCGGGGGACCACCGGCGCCGGCGCCGGCATGGACCGCGCCACGTCGGACACCATGGGCATGTTGGGGACGGTGATCAACGCCTTGGCCCTGCAGGACGCGCTGGAGCACCACGGGCAGGCCACCCGCGTGCTGTCGGCCGTCCAGATGGCCGAGGTGGCCGAGCCCTACATCCGACGCCGGGCCATCCGGCATCTCGAGAAGGGGCGGGTCGTCGTGTTCGCCGCCGGCATGGGTAACCCGTACTTCACCACCGACACCTCGGCCGCCCTCCGGGCCGCCGAGATCGAGGCCGAGCTGCTCTGCAAGGGGACCCACGGCGGGGTCGACGGCGTCTACACCGCGGACCCCCGTGTGGACCCGACGGCCACGCGCTACGACGAGGTCTCCTTCATGGAGGTGGTGGCCAAGGACCTGCGGGTCATGGACCTCACCGCCATCACGTTCTGCAAGGACAACGGGTTGCCGATCCGGGTGTTCGACCTGATGGAGCCCGGCAACATCCGCAAGGCGCTCGCCGGCGAGTCGATCGGGACCCTCGTCCGATGAACGCCCTGTTCGCAGCCCCCACCGGGTGCGCCCGGACGTCGATGGCTACGCTGGACCGCTAATGGATGACGACCTGATCGCACTCGTGGTGTCCGACGCCTCGGAGCACATGACCAAGGCCGTGGAGCATACCCAGGCCGAGTTCAGTGCCATCCGCACCGGACGGGCCACCCCCGCCCTGGTGGAGCACCTCAAGGTGGACTACTACGGCACCGAGACCGAGCTCCGCCAGATGGCGGGGTTCAGCGTCCCCGAGGCCCGGCTGCTCGTGGTCTCGCCCTACGACAAGAGCTCGCTGGGCGCCATCGAGAAGGCCCTGCAGAGCTCTGACCTGGGCATCACCCCCTCCAACGACGGCACGGTCATCCGTCTGTCGTTCCCCATCCCGACCGAGCAGCGGCGCAAGGAGCTCGTCAAGGTCGTGAAGCAGAAGTCCGAGGAGGGTCGGGTCACCGTACGCAACATGCGGCGCAACGCCCGCCAGGAGCTCGAGGCGCTGCAGAAGGACGGCGAGCTGTCATCGGACGAGCTCGAGCGGGTAGAGAAGGAGCTCGACAAGCTCACGCAGGACAACGTGGCGGCTATCGACCGCCTGCTCGCCCACAAGGAGCAGGAGCTCCTCGAGATCTGACGGCGGCCGGACGGACGTCCGGCGACGACACCGGCCGGGACACGGTCCGGTCACGACATGGGCCGGCCCGTAGGCCCGTTCCCGGGGAGGAAACAAGCGACGTGGATCAAGGCCCGGACAAGGGAGACGACGACGTGACCGACGACCTCCCGTCGCGCCCGGAGCCGTCGGGCCACTCCACCGGCGGGGTCCGGATCATCGGCGCCGAAACGGCGGCGGAGATCACCTCCGAGCTGCCGGTGGTGCCCCCGGCCCACATCACCCCGGACCCCTCCACCCATTCGTCGGTCCGGATCCTGGAGGAGCCGACGCCCGAGGTGGCGCACGAGGCGTCCCCGGCGCCGACGATCGAGCCGGCCCCGGAGCCCACCGACGATGTCCGCGCGGCGCCCGCCGCCGCGCCGACCGAGCTGCCGCACTGGACGGAGCCGCCGACCGGCCAGGTGCCCGCCGTACTGGCACGGGACGACGGGGAGCCCAGTGGCATCCTGCCGCCCACCTGGCGCGAGGGGGAGTCGGACTGGACGGCCCACGAGGAGGCGTTCGAGCCGTCGATGTTCGGCGACGAGCAGGCCTCCCTCGGGGCTCTCGACGAATCCGGGGAGGATGCCGAGGTCAGTCGCCCCTGGGAGTTCGACCTCGACTCGGTCCAGCCCGGCCAACCCGGCCCCGGGGCGTCCACCCAGGATCCCATCACCGAACCCGTGGAGATCGTCCGCTCGTCCGACGACGCCGACGTGCGTCCCGACCCGGCGGCACCGCAGGTGTCGGCGGCCGACGTCGGGGAGTCGACCTCGGTCTACTCCGTCGCGGACATGGCCGCCGCCACTCCCGCGCAGGAGCCGGGGAGCGGGAGCGCGTCGATCGGTGACGTCCTCGCCGGCGCCGCCGCGGCCACCGGCGCCACCGTGGCCACCGGCGCCGCCGCCCTCGACGAGGGATCCGCAGACGACCTGGCGGGGGAGGACGCGGGACGGCCGTCCGGCACTCCCCGGGTGGGTCGGGCGAGGCGGAGCGGCCTGCTGCCGGCCCGGTTGACCGCGAAGCGCCCCCAGGGGGACGTGGTCCCGGTGGCCGAGCCGTTGGCCGCCGAGCCTCCGGGGGCGTCGGTCGCCGACGTCCCGGGTGCCGGGCGTCGCAAGGCGGGGCTGGCCAGTCTGGCCGCCGCAGACCGGGCCGCCGAGGAGCTCGCCCCGGAGCCGGTGCTGACCGAGGAGGCGACGGAGGAGGAGGAGATCGGTCCACGGTTCCGCCGCCGGTCGCGGACGCCCAGGTCGTCGGACCGACCGCCGCGCTCGAGCACCAACTACACGCCTGAGGTCACCGGTGGGGGACCGCCCGAGCCCCAGCCCGCCCGCCGACGTCGGGCCGACGAGGAGGTCGGTGGAAGCACCGGACTCCGTGTCGGTACGGGGGTCGCGGTCGCCGTGGTGGCGCTGCTGGCCTTCAAGGTCGGGACCGTCACGTCGGTGATCCTCTCCCTGCTCGTGGTCACCTGCGCCGCCGGCGAGGCGTTCGCCGTGCTGAAGCGCGCCGGATGGCGCCCGGCCACCCTGCTCGGCCTGGTCGGCACCGTCTCGTTGATGCTCGGGGCCTACAACAAGGGCGTCGCCGCCCTGCCGCTCGTGCTGGTGCTGATCACGGCCTTCACCCTGCTCTGGTACCTGTTCGGCGTGGAGCGCGGCTCCGCCGTGGCCGGCACCGCCTCCACCCTGCTGGTGGTGGGATGGGTCGGACTGCTCGGCTCCTTCGCCGGCCTGCTGCTCTGTCCGTCGCTGTTCCCGGACCGTCACGGCATCGCCTTCCTGCTGGGGGCGATCATCGCCACCGTGGCCAACGACGTCGGCGCACTGGTCGTCGGCCGCTGGATCGGCAGCCGGCAGCTCGCGCCCAACGTCAGTCCCAACAAGACGTGGGAGGGCCTGGCCGGCGGCGCCCTCGCCTCGATCCTCGTGTCCACGGTCGTCGTAGGGGCCATCCACCCCTGGTCGCCGGCCAACGCCGCCCTGCTCGGCGTGGTGGTGGCCGTGGTCGCGCCGCTCGGCGACCTGTGCGAGTCGCTCCTCAAGCGCGACCTCCGGATCAAGGACATGGGCACGCTCCTTCCGGGCCACGGAGGCGTCCTCGACCGGGTCGACGCCCTCCTCTTCGTGCTCCCCGCCACGTACTACCTGGTGCGCGCCCTCCATATCGGGTGAATGTCGGGCAGGCTAGGGACGTGACTCCCACCACGGTCAGCCTGGTCGGCTCCACCGGCTCCATCGGGACCCAGGCGATCGAGGTCATCGAGTCCTCCCCGGAGCGCTTCTCGGTGGTGGCCCTCGGGGCCCACCGGTCGGTGGACCTCCTGGCCGAGCAGGCCCACCGGTTCCGGCCCGAGGTGGTGGCCATCGGGGACGCGTCCCTGGCGCTCGAGCTGGCCCGCCGGGTGCCCGACGGCACCGAGGTCGTCTCGGGGACCGACGGGCTCGCCCACATCGCCACGCTGGCCGACGTGGCCGTCAACGGGGTGGTCGGGTTCGCCGGCCTCACGGTGACCATGGCGGCCCTCGAGGCCGGGCGGACGCTGGCCCTGGCCAACA
>PMFY01000207.1 GCA_003157945.1 Acidimicrobiaceae bacterium
GCGTGCTCATCTCGACGGCCAGTTGGATCGTGAAGGGCGGACTCTTCGTCATCGCCATCCCGATCGCCTTCTCGCAGTTCCACTTCGGCGACGCGCCGACGAGCACCGGCGGTGGGTCGGGGAGCTCGACGGCGACGCTGGTGTGGATCATCGTCATCGCCATCGCCGCCCTGGGGATCCTCCTGGGCCTCCTGTTCGCCATCCCGCGCTGGCGACGCCTGGCGGCCGCCAAGCTGCGGCCGAAGGCGTCCGAGGTCTGGAGCCACCTCAAGGTGCTCTCCACCCATCCGCGCAACCTCGTCGAGATCTTCGGCGGCGAGATCGTCGGACAGCTGCTGGTGGCGATGGCCCTGGGGGCCGCCCTCCATGCGTTCGACGAGCAGCTGAGCATGGCGTCGCTCCTCATCGCCCTGACGCTGGGGTCGATGATCGGGGGGATCTCGCCGGTTCCGGGCGGCATGGGGGTGGTGGAGGCGGGGATGATCCTGGCCCTGACGGCGGCGGGCATCCCCCAGGACGACGCGGTGGCCGCCGTGTTCGTCCAGCGCCTGTTCACCGCCTACCTGCCCCCGATCTGGGGCTGGTTCTTCCTCATCTGGATGCGCCGGAAGGAATACCTCTAGGCCGCGCCTCCCGGGCCACCGGCTCCGTCGTCGAGGCGGTTCAGTGGTCGAGGCGGTTCAGTGGTCGAGACGTCGGGGCCCGGTGTCCTCGAGGCCGGGGAAGTCGCGCAACCGACCGAGGGCCCCGAGCTTGCCGACGTTGACCCCCGTGTCCGCGGCCCGGAGCATGCGCAGGTCGCCCCGGCTGTTCCCGTAGGCCCACAACGGGGCGCCCTCGAGCTCGTTCTCGACCATCCACAGCCGGAGCCGCCGGATCTTCTCCTCGCCCCGGCAGTTGCCGCCCTCGTAGCGCCCGGTCAGCCGGCCGGACTCGTCGACCTCCAGCAGCGTGGCGATCGAGCCGTGGGCCGCGAGCCGTTCGGCGGCCACCCGGACGTAGGCGTCCGGTGAGGCCGACACCACCACCACCCGGTCGCCCCGGCCCCGGTGCCAGTCCAGCCGACGTCGCACCTCCGGTCGCACCCGGGCGGCGAGGTGACCGGAGGCGAATTCCGCTCCCACCCGATCGAGGTGCTCGGCGTCCACCCCACCCAGCACGCGGGTGAAGAGCTCCTCCTTGGTCCGGTCGGCCACCTCGCCCCCGGCCACGGCGGCGTGGGCCAGTCGGGGCGCCAGCTGTGCGGATGCCCGGGCCACGGCGGTGCGGCCCGCCACGGCGCTGAGGAAGTCGAAGACGCTCCCCCCGGTGGTCAGGGTTCCGTCGAAGTCGAACGCGGCGACGTCAGGCATGCGTCCCCCGACTCAGGCGTCGGCGTCGGCGACGGTCGACCCGCCCCGACCCGCACCACCGGCGAACCGGGCGGCACCTTCGAGCGCCTCGCCCGAGGCCAGGCTGTCGAGACCGAGCCGCGTCTCGACGAGTAGGGCCTCGTCGACCGGCAGGTCCCACTGGGCGAGGGCCGACCGCCGGTCGTTGCGCATGCAGACCTGGGGGAGCGCGGCGAGCTCGGTGGCCCAGGCGATCGACGCCTCGAGCGCCGTCCCCGAGGCCACGACCCGGTTGGCGAGCCCCATGGACAGCGCCTCGGCCGCACCCACGGGACGACCGCTCAGGATCAGGTCCAGGGCACGACCTTCGCCCACCAGGCGCGGGAGCCGGACGGTCCCGCCGTCCACCAGCGGCACGCCGAAGCGCCGGCAGAAGACCCCGAACACGGCGTCCTCGGCGGCCACCCGCAGGTCGCACCACACGGCCAGCTCCAGACCTCCGGCGACGGCATGGCCCTCGACGGCGGCGATCACCGGCTTGGACAGGGCCAGCCGGGTCGGACCCATGGGCCCCGGACCGTCCTCGGTCACCCGATTGCCGGTGCCCGAGGCGATGGCCTGCAGGTCGGCGCCGGCGCAGAACGTCCCCTCCGCCCCGGTCAACACCGCCACGGATGCGGAGGCGTCGGCGTCGAACGCCTCGAACGCCGCCAGCAGGCCGTCGGCCGTCGGTCGATCGACGGCGTTCCGCCTCCGGGGTCGGTCGATTGTCACGACGGTCACGGGGCCGTGGCGCTCGACGCGCAGGGGCTCAGACATGGTGCGAGTGCTCACTCATGGACTCAGCATGGCTGCTGGCGGGCGGCCCGGCCAGTACCCTCCCCGCGCCGCTCTAAACCTGACAGATCCGGTCGACAATTGGTCCGGACCCGGCTACAGTGTCGTGCTGTCGCCCCGGGAGCACCGGTGGACCGCCGGTGGACCGGTCCGCACCAGGCGACGTGTGGCGCAACGCCGCCGCAGCCACCGACCGACACCACCGCCCGGGCACGAAGCGCACGAGCACGAACGACAAGGAGCATCACATGGCCATCCGCCTGGGCGACGAGGCCCCCGACTTCACCGCCGACACCACCGAGGGCACGATCAACTTCCACGAGTACCTCGGGGACAGCTGGGGCGTGCTCTTCTCGCACCCGAAGGACTTCACCCCGGTCTGCACGACCGAGCTGGGCGCGTTCTCCGCCGCCAAGGGCGAGTTCGACAAGCGCAACGCCAAGCTCATCGGGCTGTCCGTCGACGACGTCTCCTCCCACAACAAGTGGGCCGGCGACATCGAGGAGACGCAGGGCACCGCGCTCGCCTTCCCGCTGATCGGTGACGAGGACCGCAAGGTCGCCGACCTCTACGACATGATCCACCCCAACGCNNACCCGAACGCCAACGACACCCTGACCGTGCGCTCGGTGTTCATCATCGGCCCCGACAAGAAGGTGAAGCTGACCCTCACGTACCCGGCCTCGACCGGCCGCAACGTCGACGAGATCCTGCGGGTCCTCGACTCGCTGCAGCTGACCGCCGACTACAAGGTCGCCACCCCGGT
>PMFY01000287.1 GCA_003157945.1 Acidimicrobiaceae bacterium
CGGCCAACGCGCCGATGATGACCAAGGCCGCACTCGTCGACGGGCGGACCGATGTCGGCGTGCTCCCCACCGGTCAGGTCGTCGGGGAGATCGACGAACTACCGACCGTGGCCGAGCTGATCGCACGGGTCGTCGACGAGGCCGACGCCGTACTGGCCCGGCTGTCGGGCGCCGTGGCGCCGGCTCCCCCCGCCACCTGAGCCGGACCACCGGCACCGGCGCGCACCGACGCGCCGGCAGGAAGCGACGCGACGGCACAAAGCGGCGCGACGGCACGCGGCGCGTCGACATGTGGGGCGACGACACATCGTCCGCCGTGCGTGCGGCCGTGCGCGGGTGTCGCCGTCACCAAGATTGCCCATTGTGCGGAGGTTGCAACTGGGCGATAATCACATCCTGATCGACGAGTCAACGAGCCGTACGACTCACCCTGCCATCGATCGGCGGGACACTGCGCATCGGCAAGGCCGCAGCGGGGTGCCGCAAGTCACGGAGGAGCTGCAATGTCGGATCAAGCCCTGGATTCCAAGCGTGACGATCGGAAGGCGCCTGGTTCCGAGGCGCCCGTGAACATCACCGGCGTCGGTGCCGTCACCGGCTACGGATGGGGCACCAAGCACATGTGGGACGGCTTCATGCTGGGTGAGAGCGCGGTCCGCCTCACCGAGCTCCCCGACCAGGTGGACAACGACAGCGCCTACATCGCCAAGATCACCGCCGAGGGTGACCGCCGCGACGGCCCGAGCCGCTTCATGCGCTCGCTGCGCTTCGCCGCCCGCGAGGCGATCACCGACGCCCGCCAGCGGGGCTGGCGGCCGGGCCCGGTCGTCGGCGTCATCCACTGCCTCGTGCTCGGTGACGTGGAGATGTGGTCCGACTTCCACCGTTCCGAGGGCAAGCGGGTCCGTGCCCGCCAGTGGGTCAACATGATGCCGTCGACGGTCCTCACCATGATGATGAAGGAGAACGACTTCCACGGTCCGACGATGTCGGTGTCGGCCATGTGCGCCTCGGCCAATGCCGGGATGTTCACGGCCAAGTCGTGGCTCGACTCCGGTATCTGCACCGACGTCATCCTCCTCGCCACGGACCTGTCCGGCATCCCGATCAACCTGCGCCGGTTCAAGGACCTCGGGGTCGCCGTGCTGGACTCCCCCCCGTTCGACGCGTGCCGTCCCTTCCAGGAGGGCAGCCGTGGCTTCGTCGGCGGTGAAGCCGCCGTCGCCATGGTGCTGTCCACCGAGGACACCGGGTCCTACGCCCAGATCCTGGGCGGCGCCATGACCATGGATGCCTTCAACCTGGTTGCCGTCGCCCCGGACATGACCGAGCTCGAGCGGTGCTTCCGGGAGGCACTGGCGACGTCGGGCGTGGACGCCTCCGAGGTCGCCTACCTGAACGCCCACGGGCCCGGCACCGCCCAGTGCGACGCCGCCGAGGGGATCATGCTCGACCGCCTCTTCCCCGAGGCCGCCGGGATCTTCTCGATCAAGCCACTCGTCGGGCACTGCCAGGCCGCCGGGGCCGCCGTCGAGGTCCTGGCCACCATCTACGCCTTCCAGACCGGCTACGTGCCGGCACCGCCCCAGGTCGCCCCGGGCCACCCCCGCCTCGTCGACGGACTCTCGCCCCGCCGGCCGGGTCCCATGTTGAAATCCTCCATCGGGATGGGGGGCTACAACACGGCCGTCGTGCTGGGGGAACCCTCCACCTGAGCTGGAGGCGCCCGCCTGCCACCCCGTGTGGCAAAGGCTAAAGATTGACCCGTGGGCCGCCGATATCTACGGCCTATGGTGACGACGAGCGAATTCGACGGCGGGCGCCGGACGGTCTCGTTCGACCGTGTCGAACTCGGTGGGCCCAACTTCCCTGAGCACCCGTTCGAACTGTCGCAGACGATCGACCTGACCGGCGACGGCCTGCCCACCGTCACCTGGATCTACGACAGCGTGGACGACACCGTGACCTGGTCGTCCCCCCTCGAGGAGCTCTTCGGGTTCCCGGTCGGGATCCGCGGATTCTCGGTGGTCCAGGGCGCGGACGAGGAGCAGCCCGAGGTCTCGAGGCCGCCGGCCGACTTCTGCGATCCGGCCGACATCGGCGCCGACCTCCTCGCCCCGATCCTCACCCCGATCCGGGCCGGCGTGCCGCCTGCCGAGTTCGACCTCCACTACACGGTGACGTGCCCCGACGGGACCACCCGGATCGCGGTCGTGCGCGCCTCACCCCTCCCCGACCGGCGGGACCCGACGACCTCCACGCTCTACAGCGGCGTGGTCATCGACGTCACGGCCCAGCAGCGGTACGAGTCCGAGCTGAGCGACCTCGTCGACCGCTACCGCCTCCTCACCGAGGTCACCCCTGACGTGGTGATCGTCCACCAGGACGGCCTCCTCGTCTACGGCAACCGAGCCGCCGTCAAGCTCTTCAACGTGGACTCCATGTGGGACCACTACGGCGAGCCGGTCACCGACTGGGTCCACCCCGACGACATCAACGGCATGATCGAGCGCCTGGGTCGCCTGACCGAGCCCGGCCAGTTCTTCGAGCACGGCGAGGTCCGCGCCATCGGCCCCGACGGGACCATGACCTACATGGAGCTCACCAGCATCCGCACCACCTGGGGAGGCAAGCCGGCCTACCAGGCCATCCTCCGTGACGTGTCGGAGCGCCGCGCCGCCGAGGCCGCCGCCCGCTACCGGGCGAGCCTGGTGGCCCACGTGTCGGACGCCATCATCGGTATCGACGCCGACGGCCGCATCGAGAGCTGGAACGAGGCGGCCCAGGTCATCTACGGCTGGACCGAGGAGGAGGTGTCCGGGCACTCCATCGGCTCGGTGGTCTCGGCCAACCGCACCGACAGCGCGTCCCTGGTCGAGCGCGGCCAGCGCAGCCACCGGCGCAAGGACGGTTCCACCGTCGACGTGCTGGTGTCGATCGACCCGCTGGTCGACGACGACACCCTCCCCTCCGGCTGGGTGGTCGTGATCACGGAGCTGACCGACGCCCGCCAGGCCGAGGCCGGTCGCCGGGCCGCCGAGGAGCGCTACGAGGCCGTGGTCGCCGCGCTGAGCGAGGGGATCATCCTCTTCGACGAGGCGGGCCGGATGAGCGCCCACAACCAGGCCGCCGAGTCCATCCTCGGCGAGCGGCTCACCCAGGGCGACGGCCACCGCCTGTTCACCGGGTCCTCCATCGCCACGTCCGCCGAAGGGTTCCCCCTGACGCCGACCATGTTCCCGCACGTCAAGACGCTGGCCACCGGCGAGTCCGAGGACGGCGTCATCATCGGCGTCACCGACGAGCGCGGCAAGCGCCAGTGGCTGTCGATGAGCTCCCGGCTCCTGTCGGGGGCCAGCCAGTCGGACTCGCCGATGGTGGTCTGCTCGTTCACCGACGTGACCGACCGCCGTGCCGCCGAGGCGCAGCTGCACTGGCTCGCCTATCACGACTCCCTCACCGGTCTGGGCAACCGCTCCTTCTTCAACGACGAGCTCGAGCGCGAACTGCTGATGTCCATGCAGAGCGACGCCAACCTGGCCGTCCTGTTCATCGACCTCGACCGGTTCAAGCTCGTCAACGACTCGTTCGGTCACGCCAGCGGGGACGAGCTCCTCCTGGAGCTGGCCCGCCGGTTCAAGACGGCGGCCCGCAAGGGCGACGTCGTCAGCCGCTTCAGTGGCGACGAATTCGTGGTGCTGTGCCCGAACGTCCGCGACCAGGACCATGCCGTCGAGCTGGCCCGGGAGTACTCGACCGTCATCGACGCCGCGTTCAAGCTTTCCACCGGCCGCTCCGTGGTGGTTACCTGCAGCGTCGGCGTGGCCTTCGTCGAACGGGGCCGCCAGAGCGCCCAGGACATCCTCCAGCAGGCCGACACCGCCATGTTCAAGGCCAAGAACAAGGGCCGGTCGCGCATCGAGGTGTTCGACGAGTCGCTGCGGGTCAACTCGGTGGCCCGACTCGAGATCTACGACGACCTCCGCCACTCGATCGAGCACGACGAGCTCGTCGTCCACTACCAGCCGATCGCCTCGGTCGAGACCGGCGACATCGTGGCGCTCGAGGCGCTCGTGCGGTGGAACCACCCGACCCGCGGCCTGCTCGGCCCCATGGAGTTCATCCCCTTCGCCGAGGAGACCGACCTCATCTTCTCCCTCGGCCGGTGGGTCCTGCGCGAGGCCTGCCACACCATGGCGCGTTGGCGCAAGGAGCTGCCGGGGGCCGAGGACGCCTACATCACCGTCAACCTGTCGGTGCACCAGTTGAGCGACGCCACGCTGCTCGACTCGATCGCCGACGCCCTGGCCGACTCCGGGCTCCCGCCCGAGGCGCTCGTCCTCGAGGTGACCGAGTCACTCCTCATGAGCGAGACCCAGGAGACCGTCGACGCCCTGCGCGGCATCGACGAGATGGGGGTGGGACTGGCCATCGACGACTTCGGCACCGGCGAGTCCTCGCTGACCCGCCTGAAGCAGTTCCGGGTCAAGGTGCTGAAGATCGACAAGTCCTTCGTCGACGGACTCGGGATCCTCGATGCCGACGAGGCGATCGTGGCGGCCATCGTCCAGCTCTCCAAGGCCCTCGACATGGTGGTGCTGGCGGAGGGCGTGGAGACCCCGGACCAGCTCGAGCGGGTGACGGCCCTCGGGTGCGACCTCTACCAGGGCTACCTGATGTCCCGGCCCATCAGCGCCGACCACGTCGACTTCACCAAGCGCGCCGAGACGACCCCGCAGACAGACCTCCCCGCGTAGCGGCGTGCTCCGGCACCCGCTATGCGGGGCGGGCCCGCTACCGCCCCCCGTGCCGGGGGCGGTAGCGGGTCAGCCCAGGCGCTCGATGATGGTGGCGTTGGCCTGGCCACCGCCCTCGCACATCGTCTGCAGGCCGTAGCGGGCACCGGTCCGCTCCATCTCGTTGAGGAGCGTGGCCAGGAGGCGGGCGCCCGAGCCTCCGGTCGGGTGGCCGATGGCGATGGCCCCGCCGTTGACGTTGACCTTGTCCATGTCCGGGTGGTGCTCCTTCTCCCACGCCAGCACGACCGAGGCGAACGCCTCGTTGATCTCGACCAGGTCGATGTCGTCGAGGGACAGCTTGGACTTCTCGAGCACCAGGGTCGTCGCCGGGATGGGCGCCGTCAGCATGATCACCGGGTCGTTGGCCGCCACCGCGAACGTGTGGAACCGCGCCCGGGGGGTGAGGCCGAGCTGGCCCGCCCGTTCCTCGGACATGATCAGCACGGCCGCCGCCCCGTCGGAGATCTGCGACGACGACGCCGCCGTCACCAGCCCGTGCTCGACGAAGCACGGCGGCAACGAGGCCAGCTTCTCGTAGGTGGACCCGGCCCGGACGCCCTCGTCGAAGGTCAGCGGTCCTTCGCCGGCCGGGTCACCTTCGTCGGTCCCGGCCACGGCCACCTTGTCCTCGACGCGCGCCCGGCGCGTGGCGAGCGGGAGGATCTCGTTCTCGAACCGGCCCTCGGCGATGGCCGCGGCCGCCCGCTCGTGGGACCGCAGGGCGAAGCGGTCCATCTCCTCGCGGGTGATGTCCCAGCGACGGGCGATCTCCTCGGCGCACAGCCCCTGGTGGATGAAGTCGAAGCGCCCGTGGACCGTCGGCCCGTAGGCCTCACCCGGCCCGTGCTCCGTGGTCGAGCCGATCGGCACCCGGCTCATGGCCTCGACGCCGCCGCCGATGACGATGTCCATGGCGCCCGAGGCCACCGCCTGGGCGGCGAAGTGCACGGCCTGCTGGGCCGATCCGCACTGCCGGTCGACGGTGGTGCCGGGCACCGTGTCCGGGAACCCGGCGGCGAGGGCGGCATTGCGGCCGATGTTCATGGCCTGCTC
>PMFY01000087.1 GCA_003157945.1 Acidimicrobiaceae bacterium
GGTGCGGGCGGTGCGGGCGGTGCTGGCGGTGCTGCCGAATTTAGAAGATGACGTAGACCTTGCGGAGGGTCTCCTCGATGTCCCAGGTGCCCGACCACCCGCGGGGGAAGACGGCCGTGTCACCGGCCACGAGCTCCACCGTCTCGCCGTCGTCGGTCCGGCACGTCATGGCGCCGGCCACCACCTGGATGAACTCGTGGGTCTCGAGCAGCCACCGCGACGGGCCCGGTGTGCACTCCCAGATCCCCACCTCCTGGTCCCCGTCCCCCTTCCACAGGGTGTAGCCCGAGGTCGCCATCTCGGCACCGGTGGCCTCGGGCAGCGGGCCCCAGTCCTCGAGCTCGGTGACGTTCTGCGCGAGGTGGATGAAGGGGGTGGCGGGCGAGGTGTCGCTCATGGCTGCGGGTGTCCTTTCGAAGGGCGAGGCCGACGGGGCGTGGGTCAGACCGGACGTCGCCGGCCGTTTCCCACCGGAGCGACCGTGCCATAAGCTGAACCGTCAGTCAAGACGCCAGGAGGCCACCCGTGTACAACCTCACCGCCGAGGATCTCGAGATCCAGGCCCGGGCCCGCACCTTCATCGACGAGGTCATCCCCTACGAGGAGGAGGCCGAGGCCAATGCGGGAGAGCTGCCGGCCGACGTGGTGACACGCATCGAGGCGCGGGCCCGGGAGCTGGGCCTTCTGGCCACCAACATGCCGGTACGGTACGGCGGGGGCGGTTGCACGGTGCTCCAGCAGGTCCTCGTCCAGGAGCAGGGCGGCCGGGCCACCAATGCGCTCGGCTGGTACCTGACCACGCCGCCGTCGTGGTTCCCGCCCGTCGCCACCCCGGAGCAGATCGAGAAGTACGTCGTCCCGGGCATCCGGGCCGAGAAGGAGGAGTGCTACGCCATCACCGAGGAGGGCGCCGGCTCCGACGTCGACGCCATCGTCTCGACGGCCCGTCGCGAGGGCGACGAGTACGTCCTCAACGGCGTGAAGATGCACGTCACCTCCTACAACCACGCCCAGTACGCCTTCTTCCAGGCCAAGCTGGTCGGAGGCGCCCACGAGGGCGAGCACGCCATGTTCCTGGTCGACCTGCCCGATCCCGGCGTCACCGTCGTGCGCGACCCGGCCTACACCCACACCATCAGCCACCACCACCCGTTCGTGGCCTTCACCGACGTGCGGGTGCCGGCCTCCCAGATGGTGGGCGCCGAGGGCGACGGGATGGACTTCGCCTACGAGTGGTTCCGCTTCGAGCGGATGATGGTGGCGTCGCGCTGCCTCGGAGGGGCGGCCCGCCTCGTCGAGGAGACGACGGAGTTCGCCACGACCCGTATCGTCAACGGGGGCCCCATCACCGACTTCGGCGCCGTCCAGATCATGCTCGCCGACTGCCTGACCGAGCTCTACGCCGCCCGTTGCATGGTCTACGAGACGGCCCGCAACGCCGATGCCGGGGTGGACGTCAAGATCCAGCACGCCCAGCACTCGATGGCCAAACTGTTCGCCTCGGAGATGGCCAACCGGGTGGCCGACCGCTGCGTCCAGGTGTTCGGCGGCCGCGGCTACATGCGGGAGAACGTCGCCGAGCGGTTCTTCCGCGAGCTGCGCGTCGAGCGCATCTGGGAGGGCACCAGCGAGGTGCAGCGGTCGATCATCGCCGGCCAGATGGTGAAACGGGGGCCCGGGGTCTTCGTCTGAACGACCCTTCGGAAATGGGCGGGGCGGGGCGCCCGCGATTGCGAGCACCGAGTTCCTGAACGACCCGATGGTGCCCCACCCATTCGGTGTTCGGGGATGCGCCTGGCCGGGTGAAAGGCTGGAGTTGTGACCATCGGATTTCTTCACACCGCTGACGTACACACCGCCACGTTCACCGCACTGCTTGACGAAGTCTCACCAGGACGACCCTCGAACCACGTCGTCGATGAGGCCCTACTCACAGACGCTCGGGAGCGTGGCGGAGTGGACGACGAACTGCTGGGACGACTTGTCGCTCGCCTCAAGCAGGCGGCAGTCGGAGCGTCCGTGGTTGTCTGCACTTGCTCGACGATCAGTGGGCCAGCCGAACTGCTCTCAACGGCCGTGGGGGTTCCTGTCCTCCGGGTTGATCGACCGATGGCGGAACTTGCCGTCGGCTCCGGTTCCCGAATCGCGGTTGTCGCTGCCCTCCACAGCACGATTGCGCCCACGGTGACCTTGTTGACCGAAGTCGCACAGAGCACGGGCCGATCCCCCACCATCGACGAAATTGTGCTTCCTGATGCCTGGTCCCTTTTCGAGGATGGCGACTTGGCTGGCTACACAACCACGATTGCAGCAGCAGTCGACTATCTGGACCCGGGTGTCGACGTGGTTGTTCTCGCTCAGGCGTCAATGGCCGCCGCAGTGTCACAGTGCAAGACGACCACACCCGTATTGAGCAGTCCGCGTTCGGCCGTCGAAGCAGCCGTGGCGTTCATCTGAAAAGCCCTCGACCGTTGGCCGAGGCATTGTTCTGAGGTGCCGGAGCCGACCCGCCCCCGGCGTTCGGGGCAGGCTCGGCTACGGCGATCAGGGATGCAGTAATTCCTTGACCTCGAACAGAAGTCCAGTGGGGAACGGATGCAAAACCCATCTCTCCCTGTAGCCGTCCTCGCCATAGTCCAACAGGACGGCCTCGATTCCTTCCGGGAAAGCTGACGCAAGTAGGCCCAACTCTCCGCTGGAATCGAAGACGATGGTCCCTTGATCGTCTGGGCCGCTCTCCCGGGAGCTGCCGGGGGACGCAAGTACCTTGAGCGAAGCCCAGCCGTCTTCGCAAGTGACTGACCAGCGATACTCGCCAGGCTCAAGCTTCCACCGGCAGGCGGCGTCCAAGGCTCCAAGAGGCTGCGCACCATGGTCAAGAGTTCGCTCAGTACGTCCGAGAGATAGGACGCCGGGATGACTACGTGTCGTTCACCGTCGCTGAGCGTCGCTTCTCCCCAGCCATGCCCGGCCAGTTCGAATGAAAACTCCACCGAAGTGACTCTGGCGGAGGGGTCTCGATGACCGTCAAGCGTGGATTGAATGCTGGTAGGTGGCACTCGATGACCGCCCCGGTTCCGACAGCGTTGTGGGGCACGGGTCGGCAGTTCATTGGGCGGGGGCCGCCGCAAGGCTGCTCAGTTCTGTCACTAGGCGCTGAGTGAGGTCGACGCTCCTCCGGTTCCCGAACATCATCGTTGAGAACCGGGGCTGACAAGAGCAACCGAGTACAACGGAGCCGTCAGGCTGGACCAAGCGGACCACAGACATCATGTACTGAGCCTTGCTCGGGATATTCGTCCAGTACGACCCGATCCAACCAACGACAGAGCCGTCGTCCCTGAGCGTGACGTCTCTCCCGCCGATGCGCTGGATTGCGGTTCGCGCCATCTGGGTCGCAGCCATAGGGTCTACGAACACATCGACCGGGGTCCCCATTGGCAACGCCGGCTCCTGCGCCCCGATTCGACCGGCTCGACCCATCGCCAAACGCCGATCAGAAAGGTAGATCACTAGTGCACCGCCAACGATGAAGGCCACGAACACTGCAATGAAGATCGCCGGAGCCACGGCAGTTACGTTAGGTGACCCCCAAGGGGGACCATGGAATAGGTGCCGGTCACGAGCGATTAGCCCTTGGCAAGCACACCCCTGTAACTGGCGCCGCGGAACCGGATCAGGGACACCCGCCGATGCTTCCCGGTCGGACCTGCGATGTGGTGGGATGACGGAGTGCACAGTTTGGATTTGAGGGTCCGACAAGGCACTGCAGCCGATGCGAAGGTGCTTACCGAGGTAGTACGCCGAGCGATCACCATCACCGCCGCTCCCTTCTACGATCAGCTGCAGATCGAGCAGTGGGCCAGTCACTTCACCGAGCCGGTGCTCACGGAGATCATTGCCTCGAGAACCGTGTTCGTCGTGTGGTGCGGCCAGTCAACGTGCGGATTCTCCAGCCTGTTAAGTACCTCGGCCGGACAAGGAGAGGTCGGCGAACTCTTCGTCGATCCGGACTCCTCCGGCCGAGGGGTCGCCCGCCTCGCGCTGGAAGCAGTGGAAGACGAGGCGAGGGTTCGCGGTATCGGACGACTGAGGGTGGACGCCTCCCTTCTTGCCGCTCCAGTACTCGAGCACCTCGGCTATGTCGTGGAGGAACGCTACGACAAGTACGTCGCGTCGCTGGTCTATTGCAACACCTGGCTAAACAAGTCGCTGTAGTCCTATTGGGCACCACTCACCCACTCCCGGCGATCGGGGCCAGGCGTCCTGAGGCGACGTGACACACTTTCCGCTGAGCGGTCATATACAGAGTGTGAACAGATGGACGGTCCAGTCGGACGCCGAGTTATTGGTCCTCGACGACCCTGACGCCTTCGCCGAGCTCTACGACCGACACGTAGGCCAGATCCTCGCCTGGTCGAGGGGCCGGGTGGGTGACTATGACGCCGATCTGACCGCCGAGGTCTTTGCGGCGGCGTGGCATAGCCGAAAGCGCTTCCGAGACCTGCACGATGGCTCTGCACTTCCTTGGCTCTACGGCATCGCTCACAATCTGTTTCGGTCATCGCTGCGCAAGCGCAGGGTCGAGTACGGCGCTCGGGAGCGTCTGGGTCTTCCGATCACCGTCATGCACGCCGACTTCGAGGCCGTGGACGACCGCTTGTCGTTTCCCTCGGCTGTCCTTCGAGCAGTCGCGGACCTCCCTGACTCGGAGCGCGAGCTACTTGTTCTGCGCTTGGTCGAGGAACGGCCTTACCAGGAGATTGCCCAGCGCCTCAAGTGCACTCCCGTCGCAGCCCGCTTACGCGTTTCTCGATCGCTTCGTCGTCTCCATCTCGCCCTAGGAGGGTTCTGACATGACCATGCTTCCTGAACTCGAGTCCTACCGCCACGAGCTGCGTGCAGCTGTCGAGGCGGATCTGGTCAGTCAACGAGATCGCCTGCGCCATCTCCGGCGAGCGGTTGCGATCGGCACCCCGGTGGTGCTGGCTGCGTTCGGTCTCAGCCTCGCTCTCGTGCTCGGAGGTGGAGGTACGCCGAGTTATGCGGACGCAGCGATACTCACATCTGCACAAAGCGCGCTCACCCCTCCGCCCAATACCGTGTTGCACGTCGCGGCCTCGATCGCTGTCGGGTCGAGTCCGGGCCAGCATTACGAACTGTGGACCGCTGGTTCCTCGTATCGGTTCATCAAGTTCGGCTACGAAGCTGCGTGGAACGGATCGACGATGTCCAGCTACGACGCCGCCTCCAACACGATGTACGTCGGGATCTACAGCCCTCAGAACCACGCGCCGGTCGACACCGCCGCCGCCATTCGCTCCCTCATCGCGTCAGGCCAGGCGCAAGTCGCTGGTTCGGCAGTCGTCGACGGGGTCCCCGCTTACGTCTTGTCATTGTCGGGTCAACCTTCTGGCAGTGGGCTTGCCAATGCGACCTATGACGTGGCCAAGAGCGACTACCACCCGCTGCTCATTCAGGGGACGACGGTGTGTCAGCAGGGACCGTGCTCAGAGACCGTGCAGTTCCAGACCTACGAGTACCTGCCCGAGACGCCCGCCAATCTCTCCCTGCTCGATCTGAGGGCACAACACCCAGGGGCGACCGTGGTGAACGCAAACGGAGCGCCCGGTGTCGGAACCTCGTTCGGCGGCGATTGATCGATCCTCCATGTCTGGGTCGGTCGGATCGCTAGATGTGGCTCCCAGAGCCGGTGATCGGGGTCACATTTGCGCAGGTCTCTCATCGAGGAATGGTCACTGCCCTCGACGCTGGCGGGCGTTCAGTCCTCGGTACTCGAGACTGCCGAGCAGAGAAGCTGAGACAAGCCCCGATGAGAAAGATCCCAACGAAGAACATGGAATCGCGCATATTCGATCCG
>PMFY01000025.1 GCA_003157945.1 Acidimicrobiaceae bacterium
CGACGGCCTGACCCTCGATCCGGCGAACGGCTCGATCAGTGGCACCCCGACCACGGCGGGGACGTCCAGCTTCACGTTGTTGGCCACCGACGGGGTCGGTGGCAGCGGCTCGCAGGTCGAGTCGGTCACCGTCATCGACAGCCCGTCCATCACCTCCGACCCCCTGCCCGACGGCGAGGTTGGCCTGGCCTACGACGTGACCCCGGCGGCCACCGGCGGTTCGGGCGGCCTCACCTGGTCGGTGACGGACGGCACGCTGCCCGACGGCCTGACCCNNGACCCTCGATCCGTCGACCGGCTCGATCAGCGGCACCCCGACCACGGCCGGGACGTCCAGCTTCACGCTGGCGGCGACGGACGACGGGGGTGGGGTCGCCACCCAGGCCGAGTCGGTCACGGTGGTGCCGCCGCCGTCCATCGGCGGCCCATGGTTGCCCGGCTCCGCGGTCGGGTACCCCTTCATGGCGGGGATGATCGCGTGGGGCGGGACCGGGGCGCTGACCTGGTCGTTGGCGGGCGGCATGCTGCCACCCGGCCTGTCACTCGACCCGGGCACCGGCGTCATCTCCGGGACGCCGGTCGAGGTCGGATCCTGGTCCTTCACGCTGGAGGTCACCGACCAGGCCGGTGGCACCGCCACCGAGGACGCGCGCATCGACACCGTGCCCACCCTCGAGATCACCTCCGATCCGGTTCCGGGGGGTGAGGTCGGAGCCACCTACGACGCCGTCCCCCGGGCGGACCACGTCACGGGGACCGCGACCTGGTCGATCGTGGACGGTTCGCTGCCCGACGGCCTGACCCTCGATCCGTCGACCGGCGAGATCGACGGCACCCCGACGACGGCGGGATCGTCGACGCTCACCCTGGTGGCGACCGACGGCGGCGGGCAGGAGGCCACCCAGGTCGAGTCGCTCGACATCGTCGATCCGCCGTCCATCTCCTCGCCGGTCCTCGGTGGCGGGTACCAGGGGGCGGGCTATGACGTCCTCCCCGAAGCGACCGGAGGTACCGGGCCGCTGACCTGGTCGGTCAGCGACGGGACCCTGCCCGCCGGCCTGGTCCTCGCTCCGTCCACCGGTGAGGTGTCGGGCACGCCCGCCGGGGCGGGCACCTCGACGTTCACCCTGGTCGTCACCGACGCCGACGGCGCCAGCGGCACCCAGGCCGAGTCGGTCACGGTACTCGGCGTCGTGGCCATCACCTCCGATCCGTACCCGGGCGGCGAGGTGGGCGTTCCCTACGCCGCCTCGCCCGCGGGGACGGGCGGGACCGGCAGCTACACGTGGGCCACGTCCGGCTCCCTGCCGGCGGGACTGTCTGTCGATCCGTCCACCGGACAGCTGTCGGGCACGCCCACGGAGTCCGGCACCACCTCCTTCGTGCTGGTGCTGTCCGACGGGGCGGACCCCGTCACGGTCCAGGGCGAATCCGTCACGATCCTCGCCGGTCCGTCCATCACGTCCGACCCCCTGCCCGGGGCCGAGGTCGGCAGGGCCTACGACGTGGCCCCTGCGGCCGCCGGCGGTTCGGGCGAGCTGACCTGGTCGGTCATCGACGGCACGCTGCCCGACGGTCTGACAGTCGATGCGTCGACCGGCGTCGTCTCCGGTACGCCCACGACGACGGGCACCTGGTCGTTCACGCTGGCGGCCACCGACGGGGCCGCCCAGGTGGCCACCCAGTCGGAGTCGGTCACCGTGGACCCGGCGTTGGCCCAGGTGCCGACGGCACTTCCCGGTGGCGAGACCGGCGTCGACTACGTCGCCACACCCTCGGTCACCGGTGGGTCGGGCGCGGTCACCTGGTCCGTGGTGGACGGCACCCTCCCGGCCGGGCTCGCGCTCGATCCGGCGACCGGTGCGATCACCGGGACCCCGACGGGCCCCGGGTCGACCACGTTCACCCTGCGGGCCACCGACGCACTGGGCGCTACCACCGGCACCACGGAGACGTTGACCGTCGTGGACGACCCGGCCACCGCCGGGACCAGGACGGTCGACGGCAACGTCGGCGTGACGATGACCGTCCAGCTCACCGAGGTCGGTGGGACCGGGCCCTTCTCCTGGAGCGTGAACTCCGGCCTCCTGCCGTCCGGCCTGACCATCGACCCGACCACGGGCGGGGTCACCGGCACCCCGACCGTGGCCGGTACGACGTCCGTCGGTGTCACGGTGTCCGACCGCTACGGCCGGCACGCGTCGGGGGTGGTGACCTTCGACGTGCTGCCGACGGCCCTCAACTCCCGTTCCATCGCCACCACGCCCGACGGGAAGGGCTACTGGGTGGCGACGGGCGACGGCAAGGTCGCAGCCTTCGGCGACGCGTCCTCCTACGGCTCGATGGTCGACGGACACCTGCGGGCGCCGGTGGTCGGCATCGCCACCACCCCCGACGGTAGGGGCTACTGGTTGGTGGCGTCCGACGGCGGTGTCTTCGCCTACGGCGACGCCGCCTTCTACGGATCCGAGGGGTCCGACCATCTCAACCGGCCGGTCGTGGGGATGACGACCACCCCCGATGGGAAGGGCTACTGGCTGG
>PMFY01000453.1 GCA_003157945.1 Acidimicrobiaceae bacterium
CGTGGACGACCTCGACGCGGCGATCGCCGAACTCGAACGGGACGGTATCGCCTACGTGCGCGGCGCCCAGGGCCCGGTCGTCCAGATCTGGTTCGCCGACCCCGCCGGGAACACGGTGGAGATCCAGCAGGAGCGGGGGCAGGCGGCTCCGTGACCCCGCCGATCCGGCGGGTGCTGGTGGTCGGCGGATCGTCGGGCATCGGCCGCAGCCTTACCGTGGCCCTCGGGAGCCGGGGTCACGCCGTCGCCGTGGCGGCGAGGCGGGCAGACGCCGTGGCCGCCACCGTGACCGCGGCCGGGCCGACCGCCACCGGGCTGGTGGGTGACGCCTCCGACGCCGACCGGTGCCGGACCCTGGTCGAGGAGGCCGCCGCCGCACTGGGCGGGCTCGACGCCGTCGTCCATGCCGCCGGGGCGTCGCCGCTCGGCGCCGTGGCCGACACCGCGGCCCCGGTATGGCGTCACGTCCTGGCCACCAACGTGGTCGGGCCCGCACTCGTCGTGTCGGCGGCGCTCGACCACCTGCGGGTCGGCACGGACCCCCTCTGCGCCCTGCTCTCCTCCCACTCGGTCGGCCGCCCGTGGCCGGGCCTCGTCCCCTACGCGGCGGCCAAGGCGGCCCTCGACCAGCTCGCCCTCGGACTGCGGGCCGAGGAGCCCTGGCTCCGGGTGGTCCGGGTCGTGGTGGGCCCGACGGCGACGTCCTTCGCCGACGGTTGGGACCCGGACCGGGCCGGGCCGTACTTCGAGCGGTGGGCGGAGGAGGGCTACCTGGACCACCGTGTGCTCGAGCCCGACGACGTGGCCGGCCGGGTGCTCGCGGTCCTCGACGGGTCGGACCCCTCCGACGAGGTGGACGCGGTGGGTGCGTCACAGCCCTGGGGCGGTTGAGCGGCGACCGGCTCCCCCGCCGGCCCCGCGGCCGCAGACCGGCCATCCGGGCGACCCGGAACCGACGGCACTGGTTGACTGGGCACCATGACCCTCTATGCGTTGGGCGACGAGCGGCCACGGATCCACCCCGAGGCCTACATCCATCCCCGGGCCGTCCTGATCGGCGAGGTGCGGATCGGACCGCACTCGAGTGTCTGGCCGGGCGCGGTGCTCCGGGCCGACAACGGTCCGATCGTCATCGGTGCCCGGACGTCGGTCCAGGACGGTGCGGTCGTCCACACCCAGTCCGTCAACCACACGCGTATCGGGTCCGACTGCGTGATCGGGCACCTGGCCCACCTGGAGGGGTGCCTCCTCGAGGATCTGGTGCTCGTCGGGTCGGGTGCGGTCGTCCTCGAAGCGGTCATCTGCCGCTCGGGTTCGCTGGTCGGCGCCGGCGCCGTGGTCACACCGGGTACAGAAGTCCCGACGGGCGCGATGGCACTCGGCGTCCCCGCCCGCATCCGGACGGGTGCCGTCACCGGGGAGTCGGTGCGGGCGAACGCGGAGGCGTACTCCTCGGGACACCTCCGTCAGCACCGCGACAGCAGCCACGAGGTGTCGTTGGCGGAATGCCTCGAGCCCTGAGGCGGACGGACGTCCCGCCGGACCCCGGGAGTTCCCCACTGGGCGCGACGGACCGCAGCCAGTAGTCTCGGGCAGTTTCGATCAGGGAGAGGGAATGAGCGATCTACTGCTGGCAGAGGAACGAGAAGCCGTGGCCGCGGCCAGCCGCCACCTGGCCCAGAAGGGACTGGTGATCGGCACGGCCGGCAACATCTCGGCCCGCAAGGGCGACCTGGTGGCCGTCACGCCCACCGGTGCCGACCTCTCCACCGTGACCGCCGAGATGGTCACGGTCATCGACCTCGAAGGCGAGGTGGTCGACGGGGACCTCGCACCGACGTCCGAGGTGCCGCTGCACACCGGCATCTACGCCGCCACCAACGCCCTCGCCATCACCCATGCCCACGCCATGGCCTCCACCGCGCTGTCGTGCTGCTTCGACGAGTTGCCCCCGCTGCACTACAGCTGCCTGGGCCTCGGGGGGGCGCCGCGGACCGCGGCCTATGCGACGTTCGGCTCCGAGGAGCTGGCCCGCAACGTCCTCGAGGCGCTGCAGGGCCGCAACGCCGCCATGATGCAGAACCACGGCTCGGTGGCCTACGGCAGCAAGATGGCCGAGGCCGTCGAGCGCCTCGAGCTCCTGGAGTGGTTGGCCGAACTGTACTGGCGGGCTTCGTCCATGGGCACTCCGCACGTGCTGACCGACAAGGACTTCGAGGACATCATCACCGCGGCCATCGAACGCGGCTACGGCAGCCTGAAGAAGGTCAAGAAGGACTGAGGCCGGGTCCTCCCGCCCCACGNNCCGCCCCACGGCCGGGTCCTCCGTCAGGGAGCACCTGGGACCGGCGGGCGACGGGCGGGCGTCCCGGGGCACCCGGCAGCCCCACTGCCGCTCTGGCCAGCGGGAGGAGCCGGCCCAGCTCGTCGGGATCCCACCGGCCGATCGAGTCCACCGCCACCCGGGTGCCGTCGCGGCGGACGAGGTCCAGACCGCTCCCGCCCGACCGCCTGCGGCCGGGCACCACGTCGACGACCTCGGACCGGTCGACGACACGCCGCAGGCCCCAGGTGGAGGTGACCACCACGGTCGTGGGGGTCACCACCGTCCGCGAGCGACCGGAGGTCCATCCGATCCAGGCGAGCAGGACGGCCGGGGGAACCAGGAGGACGGTGTTCCAGACCTTGTCCGTCGTGGACTCCTGCCCGGACGTCAGGTTGAGCACCGCGAGGAGCAGCAGGAAGGCGGCCAGAGGGAGCAGGAGCCAGCGTTGGACCAGTACCCCGACCCGCCAGCTCGCCACGAGCTGTGGTGCTCCGTCGACGGCCGGGGGGTGGAGCCGCTGCCGTTCGGGAACCGACCACGTGGTCGGGTCACCCTCGGCCAGCAGGTGGCCGAGGGACCAGTGCGGATAGATCCGGAACCCCTGGACCGCCCGGATCACGCCCACGACCCCCAGAGCGAGCATGAGCAGGCACGTGGCGACGAACGGGACGAGGAAGACCGGCAGGGACACGGCGAGCACCAGGGCGAGCATGATCCCGAACAGCATCATCGAGGCCAGCGCGACACCCAGCCAGACGTTGGCGACCTCCACGAAGGCGTTCCTGACCGCGAACTGCTCGATCCGGTGCCGTGCCAACGGGTTGCGTCCGGCCGCCGGGTACCGGCCGAGGAGCCGGGCCGACCAGTAGCCGTGCCGTCGGTCGGCGATCCTCCGCTCGAAAGTCCGGAGCCGGTCGTAGGCGGCCGGGCCGGCGGGAGTTGCGGGGGTGGGACGGTCCGCGCTGTCCCCGGTGCCGGTCGTCCGGGTCAGGGGATCCCGCCGTCGACCCGGAGCACGGCCCCGGTGGTGTAGCTCGACGCGTCCGAGGCGAAGTACAGGGCGGCGCCGACCACTTCGTCCGGCTCGCCGCCCCGCCCGAGGGCGTGACGGCGCTTCACCTCGGCGGCGAAGGCCTCGAGGTCCCACTCCCGCGTCACGTCGGTGAAGAACGGTCCGGCCATGATGCAGTTGACCCGGACCGTGGGCCCGTAGGCATGGGCGAAGCCGACGGTGAGGGCGTTGAGGCCGGCCTTGGCGGCGTCGTAGGGGAGCATGAAGGGTGCCGGCCGGATCGACCCGGTGCTCGACACGTTGATGACCGAACCGCCCCCGTCCGCCACCATGCGCGGCGCCACCAGTGCGGTCAGCCGGAAGGGCCCCTTCAGGTTGAGGCCGACCACCTTGTCCCACATGGCCTCGCCCACCTCGGCCAGGTCGCCGTAGAGGAGCGACATCCCGGCGTTGTTGACCAGCACGTCGACCCGCCCGAACCGGTCGTAGGCCTGGTCCACGAGGCCGTCGAGCTCGTCCCAGTGGCTGACGTTGACGGCGACGGCCAGGGCGTCCCGCCCTCGGGACCGGACCTCGTCGGCCACGGCCCGGCAGGCGTCGAGCTTGCGGCTGGCCACGACGACGTGGGCGCCGGCGTCGGCGAATCCCAGCGCCATGGCCCGACCCAGGCCCCGGCTGCCGCCGGTGACCAGGACCACCCGGTCGGTGAGGTCGAACCGCTCGGCGGGGCCCGTCCCCGCCGGCCCGGTCATCGCAGCGGAGTGGTGGCGGCCAGCTCCGCGGCCCGGGCCGCCATGTCCAGCACCACGTCGCCGAACTTGGCCATCTTGGGGTTGTCGGCCTCGCCCGCCACCACCCGGGCGTAGCCGGCCTCGAGCACGATGGCCAGCTTGAACCGGGCCAGGATGACGTAGTAGTCGATCTCGTCCACGGGCCGGCCGCTGGCGGTGGCGTAGGCGTCGAGGAGCTCGTCCCGACTGGGCATGCCCGTGAAGTCCACGTAGCTGATCGTGCCCTGGGCATCCACCGAGGTATCGTCCGGCCACCCGTTGATCACCCATCCGAGGTCGAGCAGCGGGTCGCCGACAGTGGCCATCTCCCAGTCGACGATGGCGGCCAGGCGCGCCGGCGCGCCGTGGTGGTACATGACGTTGGCGAACTGGTAGTCGCCGTGCATGATCCCGGGACGGTAGGAGCGCGGCCGGTGGGTGCGCAGCCACGCCGCCGCCTCGTCGATGCCGGGGAGCGGTCGGAACTGGACGGCCTCCAGGTGGTGGAGCCAGCGGTCGACCTGGCGCTCGTGGAAGCCGTCGGGCTTGCCGAATCCCTCGAGACCCCGGGCCTCCCAGTCCACCCGGGCGAGACGGGCGATCCCGTCGACGAGTTCGAAGGCCAGCCCCCGCCGGGCGTCGAGGTCGGAGCCGAAGGGCTCGGGCCAGGTGGTCCCCTCCTGGATCGGCGACCAGCCGTCGACGAAGTCCATCAGGTAGAAGCAGCCGCCGACGACGGTCGGGTCGTCGCATCCGGCGATGACCCGGGGATGGGGCACGTCGGTGTCGGCCAGNNGAGGCCCCGCCGGTGATGAACCGGGCTCCGACCGGCTCACCCGCCCCGGGGAGTCCCTGCTCGTCCATCCAGCGGCCGAGCCGCTCGGTGTCGAGCCGGGGCTCGTAGCCGTCCCCTCCGGCCCCACCGTCCTCCGTCACCGGACCGCTCACTGGTTCCCCACTTCGTGCTCGAGGTCGGCGGCCAGATCCTCCGCCGACCATCCGACCGCCGCCGACCCCAGCGCGTCGGGATGGGCGGCGTACTTGGCCCGGGCGGCCGCCACCCGGCCCGGCAGGTGCTGGGACGGCCACAGCCCCTCGACCGGCGTGTACCCCTTCAGCACCTGACGCGCCACGGTGGTCCGGTGCACCTCGGTCGGACCGTCGACCAGGCCCATCACCGGTGCCGTCATCCAGAGCCCGCCCAGCGGCATCTCGTCGGACACGCCCAGTGCCCCGTGGACCTGGATGGCCCGCTGGGTGATGTCGTGCAGCACCTGGGGCGTCAGGACCTTGATGGCGGCGATGTCCCGCCGCACCGCACGCGGGTCGTGACCCTGGTCGATGCACCAGGCGACGTAGAGCACGAACAGCCGGAACTGGGTCAGCTGGATGTAGGAGTCGGCGACGTAGTCCCGCACGCTCTGCTTGCCGGCCAGCAGTCCGTCACGGGTCCGGCGGCTCACCGCCCGCTCGCACAGCATGTCGAGCGACTTGGAGGCCATCCCGACGGTCCGCATGGCGTGGTGGACCCGCCCGCCGCCCAGGCGGGTCTGGGCGATGACGAAGGCCTGGCCCTCCCCCCCGAGCAGGCTCTCGGCGGGTACCCGCACCTGGTCGTAGTGGATGAGGGCGTGCGACCCGCTGCCGGGGACCCGCTCCCCCATCAGCCCGATGTTGCGCACGATCCGGACGCCGGGCGTGTCCGTCGGGACCAGGAACATCGACATGCCGCGGTAGACGTCGACCTCCGGGTTGGTGACGGCCATCACGATGAGGAAGGCGGCCGTGCGGGCGTTGGAGGTGAAGAACTTCCAGCCCTCGATGACCCATTCGTCGCCGTCCCGGGTGGCCCTGGTCTCGAACAGCGAGGGGTCGGACCCGCCCTGGGGCTCGGTCATCGAGTAGGCGGAGAACAGCTCTCCGGACAGGAGCGGCTCCAGATAGTCCTTCTTCTGGGCGTCGGTGCCGTAGTGGGCGATGATCTCGGCGTTGCCCGTGTCGGGGGCCTGGGTGCCGAACACGACGGAGGCCCACAACGAGCGCCCCAGGATCTCGTTCATCAGGGCCAGCTTCACCTGGCCGTAGCCCTGACCGCCGAGCTCGGGCCCGAGGTGGCAGGCCCACAGGCCCCGGTCGCGGACCTGCTGCTTCAGCGGGTCGACGATGGCGCGCAGGTCGTCGTCGAGCGGGTGGAAGGTCTTCGACCCCCACAGGAGGTCGAGCGGCTCGACCTCCGCGGTGACGAAGCCGTCCATCCAGTCGAGCTGCGCTTGGAACTCCGGATCCGTGGAGAAATCCCAGGCCACGGCCCCCCCTTTCCCCCAAGAGCCGCGGCGGTGACCGCGGCCGCCTCACAGTACCCGTTCGGTCTCAGGCCCCCGGCTCGGCGTCCCTCGGCAGGCCGAGGATCCGCTCGGCGATGACGTTGCGCTGCACCTCGCTGGTGCCCCCGGCGATGGTCAGGCAGCGGGTGGCCAGCAGCCCCTGCGTCCACCGGGCCGCCCGCCCCTCGGCGGTGGCGCCCTCGGCGCCCAGCATGGCCAGCCCCGACTCTTGGACGCGCTGCTCGTGCTCCGCCCCCAGCAGCTTGCGCAGGCTGGCCCCGGGCCCCGGGTCGGCACCGGCCAGGGAGCGGAGCGTCGACCGGTGGGTCATCAGCCGGAGCGACTGCGCCTCGGCCAGCAGGGCGCCGAGCCCGAGGCGCTGGTCGTCGGGGAGCGCCCGCTCCGCCTTGGCGGCCAACCGCACCAACGACTCCACGCCGATGCCGAAGGTGGCACCCGAGGAGATGGAGACCCGCTCGTTGGCCAGG
>PMFY01000301.1 GCA_003157945.1 Acidimicrobiaceae bacterium
GGTGACCGGGTGCGTGGTGGTGGCCGTCGACTACCGGCTGGCGCCGGAGCATCCATTCCCTGCCGGCCTCGATGACACCAGGGCCGCCATCGCCTACGTCCTGTCGCACGCGGCACACTTCGGCATCGATGCCGCCCGGCTCGGGGTGTGCGGCGACTCGGCCGGCGGCACGCTGGTCGCGGCCGCCTGCCACGACCTCGCACGCTCGGGCGGCGCAAAGCCGGCGCTGCAGCTGTTGATCTGCCCGATCCTCGATTACAGCCGCCGCTCGGGTTCGCGCGCCGATTTTGTCTCGGGGTACTTGATCGACCAGGACACGCTCGATCACGACCTGGAGCACTACGCCCCGCG
The DNA here is from genome assembly GCA_003157945.1 of Acidimicrobiaceae bacterium. The sequence continues at coordinate 352 of PMFY01000301.1, forward strand.
GGGCGCCGATCCCAAGGATCCCCGTATTTCACCGCTCCTCGCCGAAGACCTCTCGGGTGTCCCGCCGACGATCGTGCACACCGCCGAGTTCGACCCGCTGCGCGACGAGGGCGTCGCCTACGCCGAGGGCCTGGCCGCAACCGGTGTGCCGGTGCGCCACGTCGTCGGGCGGGGGCAGGCCCACACCTCGATCCCGATGGTCGACGTGGTCATCTCGGGGGCGCGGGTCCGCCAGGAGGCGGCCGAGGCGCTGCGCGCTCTGGCCGACACCCCCATGGACGTCGCAACACGTTGAGGCGAACCCCCGGAGGCGCGTCGCCGCCTAGTCCGGAGGTCCGACGACCTTGGCCATGCAGAAGCTGATCTCGGACCGGACATAGGGGCCGAACGTCGGGATCTCCTCGTATCCGGCCGCTCGATACAGGGCGACCGCGGCCGGCGGATCGATGACCGTCTCCAGCACGACCCGGCTCGCCCCCAACGCGCGGGCGTGCTCCTCGAGGAACCGGAGCATCGCGTCCGCCACCCCGTGCCGGCGGTACCCGGGGACGGTGTACATGCGCTTGAGCTCAGCGGTCCCCTCGTCGAGGAGACGGACGGCGCCGCATCCGACTGCCTCCTCGTCCACCCATGTCACCACGAACGCGCCGCGCCCGGGTGCCACCTCCTCGGGATCGAGGGCCAGGATGACGTCCTCGACCGGCTCGTCGTGGCGGGCCCGGATCTCCTCGTCCAGGGCGCAGAGGAGCTGGGCGACGGCCGGGTGACCAGGGTCACCAGATCGAAGCTCTGCCCGCATGGTGCCCAGTTCAGCATCTCGTCGACGTCCGAGCCGTACCGGGTCGTCGCCGGCCGGCTCCCGGTGGAGACCCGCGCTGCGGCCGGGCGCCGTCGGTTCCGTCGACCGGGGTGCCACCGTTCACCCGGGGTTGCGTCCGACGGGAGCCACCTACCCGACGGCGTGGAACCCGATCCGGTACAACAGCGTGTCGTCGCGAATCGGCCCGGCGTGGGCGGCCCGTCGACGCAGTGTGTCGCGGTCCGGCTCACCGGCCCGACGTACGTCGGCCTCGTCGATGAAGGCGAAGGGGATCAGCTCGACCGAATCCACCTCGATCCATCCGTCGCCCACGCGGTACCGGCCGCCGGTCTTCACCTGGGGCCGTTGCCACCGGCGGAACGACACGGTGATGGCGCCCGACAGCACGGAGGGACGAAGTTCCCGGCTGAACTGCACGATCCGACCTTAGGACGGCCCCGCGGATCCCGCCCGGACACGCTCGTGGTCGGGGCCGGCGGTGGCGCCGAGCGCGTCGCTGAGCATCCGGCACCACGCGGCCTGGACGGCGTCCCCGCTCGCCTCGCTGCAGGCGGCCACCTCCTCGATCGACCGGATCGAGTCGTCCAGCAGCCGGTGGGTGGCCTCGGCCGTCACCGGCACCGACACGCACAGGGTCAGGATCGCCCGGGCCTCGTCGAGCGCCAGCTGCTCCGCATCGGGAGTGTCGCCGAGTGAGCGGTACTGGCAGAACTGGGACGCCAGGTGGTGATCGCCGGCGATGCGCACGGCGTACTCCTCGGGTCGGACCGGCCGACCGGTCCGACCGAACTGTCGCTCATCCGCCATCCTCGCACCACCGCTCCGCCCCTCACTGTTGGACCTCCCTTCTCATCGACGGGCGGGCGCAGGGGCTTTAGCGCTNNGCGCCGCCGCGTCGCGCTGCTCGTCGCTGATCTCGGGCATGAAGCCCTCGGGCCAGCCGAACATCGGACCGTCGCCCGGGCGCTTGATGAAGTGCGCCGTCCGGGCGTCCACCCCGCAGCACCGCAGGGCGATGAGATGGGCGCTGCCCCGCAGCTCGCGTAGCACGGTGACGACCTGGAGCGCCCGACCGGGGGTGTCGTCGACCAGCAGCTCACCGCGGTAGCCGGCGTACAGGGCGAGGCCCACCGGGTCGGCGGCCTCGTTGACGGCGTCGGCGGCGGACACCATGGCATCGAGTCCCTCGATGCCCGACAGCGCCCGTCGGCCCACTTCCGCGGCGCAGTCGAGATAGGCACGGGCCGCCTCGCGGGGCGCGACCTTCGCCTTGCCGGCGTTCCACAGGGCGTCCACGACCTCGGGGTTGAAGTAGCCGAAGGCGCTGGCCACCACCACGGGCTCGACGTCGCCGAGCACACCGCCGCGGCCGACGGCGTAGAGCGTGAACAGGTCGAGGCCCAGGCGGGCGGCCGTCGCCTCGGCCTCGGGCGAGAAGTAGTGCGCCCACCCGATGTCACGGATGATCGGGCAGGCACGGGCCATGAGGTCGTCGGTCGTCATGGTGGGCAGGCTAGCCCTGCCGGTCATCCGGGATGTGGGGTGTCCCGCGCTGGCGTTCCGTTGGCGCGGGAGTAAGGCCCGGGCCACCCGGGTGCCTGTCGTACTCTTGCCCGCCATGCGCATCCTCATCACCGGGGCGGGGCGGGCCATCGGCGCGGCCACCGCCACCGGCCTCAGCCGTGCCGGACACGAGGTGGTGGCCACGGCACGCGACGTGTCGACCCTCGACGACCTCGAGGTGGCCCTCCGGCTCCCCCTCGACGTCACCGACCCCCCCTCCGTGGCGGCCGCCCTCGACGCGGCCGGCGACCTCGACGCCGTCGTCAACAACGC
>PMFY01000293.1 GCA_003157945.1 Acidimicrobiaceae bacterium
GGTGCCCCCCGGTCCGGAGCACCTCCCCCACCGCGACGACGGGGCCGAGCTCGACCACTGGGACGCCTACCTCGGCTGGTCGAGCGACGGTGCGCCGGTGGCCACCCTGGTCGACGCCGTCCGCTGGTGCCGGAGCCACCGTCCCGACCACGAGCCCGTGCCGGTACTGCTGTGGGGGGACGTCCGCCTCGAGAACGTGGTCGTGGGCGACGACCTCTCCATCCGTGCCGTGCTCGACTGGGACATGGCCACCGTCGGGGCGCCGTGGCACGACCTGGCCTGGTTCACCAGCCTGGACACCTCCATGGAGCACCTGTTCGGTCGCCGGCTGCCGGGCTGGCCGGACCGGGGGGCCACGATCGCCACCTACGAGGAGGCCGCCGGACGGCGGGTGGGACCGCTCGACTGGTACGAGACGCTGGCGCTGCTCCGCAGCACGGCCCTGATGACCCGTCTGGGATACCTGCGCCGTGCCGCCGGTGAGGCGACGTTGCTGCCCATCGACGACAACCCGCTGCTCGACCTGCTCCGTGAACGGATCAGCTGATGCGGCCACCGCACACCCGACGCCGGACGGCCGAGTCGATCTAGAGTCCAAGGGTTCGAGGGCGCCGTGCCACCCGTGACGGGCCCCTCACCGGTCGTCAAGGAGTCACATGGACAGCTCACCACCCCCCGAGGATCCGTTCGCCGCCATGGACCCCGAGATGGCGGCCCACCCCCAGCCCCTGTTCAAGATGTTGCGCGACTCCATGCCGGTCATCCCGGTCGAGGGACGCGGGGTGGCGCTCACCCGCCGGGTCGACGTCGAAGAGGTCTTCCGCCATCCCGAGGTGTTCTCCTCGAACGCCGACGCCGTGGACCTCCAGAACATCCGACCCCTGATCCCCCTCCAGATCGACCCGCCGGACCACAAGAAGTACCGCAAGCTGCTCGACCCGATCTTCGCCCCCCGACAGGTCGCCGTCCTCGAGGAGTCGCTGACGGCCTCGGTCAACGAGCTCATCGACCGGTTCATCGACCGGGGGGAGGTCGACTTCGCCGCCGAGTTCTCCACCCTGTTCCCGACCCGGGTCTTCCTCGACCTCCTGGGCCTCCCGGTCGACGAGCTCCCGCGCTTCCTCGCCCTGAAGGACGGGATCATCCGCCCCAACGTGGTGGTGGGCAGCACCTTCGGGAGCCCCGAGAGCGTGGCCCACCAGAAGCGGACGGCTGAGGCCATCTACGCCTACTTCGACGAGGTGCTCGACGAGCGGGAGCTCGAGCGTCGTGACGACCTGCTCAGCCGGTTCCTCGACGCCAGCGTGGACGGTCAGCGGCTGACCCGCGAGGACATCCTCGACATCTGCTTCCTCTTCCTCATCGCCGGGCTCGACACCGTGACCGCGTCGCTCGACTGCCTGTTCGCCTACCTGGCCGAGCACCCCGACCAGCGCCGGCAGCTGGTCGACGACCCCTCGCTCGTCCCCGCTGCCATCGAGGAGCTCCTCCGCTGGGAGACACCGGTGATGGGCGTGGTGCGGGTGGCGCTCGAGGACACCGAGGTCTCGGGCTGCCCGGTCCACGAGGGCGACATGGTCATGGTCATGCTGGCCTCCGTCAACACCGACGAGGCCGAGCTGCCCGATGCCGACGTGGTCCGCTTCGACCGCGAGGCCAACCGGCACCTGGCCTTCGGGGGCGGCGTCCACCGCTGCCTCGGGTCGCATCTGGCCCGGCTCGAGCTGCGCGTCGCCCTGCGGGAGTGGCACCGGAGGATCCCCGAGTACGCCGTGGCCGAGGGGCACACCCTGGCCTACACGTCGGGCATCCGGTCGATCGACCACTTCCCGATGACCTTCACCACACCCTGAGCGCGGCCGCGCCCGCGACCCACCACACGAATGGAGCACCGATGGAGTTGAGTCAGTACTCGGCCGTGGTCACCGGCGGAGCCGGGGGCCTCGGATCGGCCACCGTCCGCCGCCTGAGCGCGCTCGGGATGCAGGTGGTGGTCTTCGACCGCGCCCTCGAGTCCGGCCAGGCGCTGGTCGCCGAGCTCGGGGCCGGCGCGGCCGTCGGTGGAGACGTCAACGACGACGCCGACGTCGGCGCCGCCCTCGATGCCGCGGTCGCCCTCGCTCCGCTCGGGGTGCTGGTCAACGTGGCCGGCGGGGGCATGGGCGGGCGGACGCTCTCCCGGGACAACACCCCGATGTCCATGGAGGCCTTCCGGGGGACGATGGAGCTGAACGCCCTCGGTACCTTCAACGTCACCCGCCTCGCCGTCGCCCGGATGGCCGGCAACGAGCCGGACGCCACCGGCCAGCGTGGCGTGGTGGTCAACACGGCCTCCATCGCCGGGTACGAGGGCCAGACCGGCCAGGTGGCCTACGCCGCGGCCAAGGCGGCCATCCTCGGCATGAGCCTGCCGCTGGCCCGTGACCTGGCCCCGCTGGGCATCCGGGTGTGTGCCATCGCCCCGGGCACCATGGGCACCCCGCTCATGCAGCGCGCGCCCGAGGAGATGAAGGCCAAGCTGGTCGAGAACATCGTCTTCCCCCGCCGCATGGGCGAGCCGGAGGAGTTCGCCCTCCTGGTGGAGAGCATCGTGGCCAACCCGTACCTGAACGGCGAGAACATCCGCCTGGACGGCGCGCTGCGGTTCCCGCCCAAGTAGCCCCGCACACCCCCGGTCCCCCGGCGGGGACGGTCAGAGGATGGCGCCGGCCTCCTTGTAGGCGATGATGGCGTCCCAGTCGAGACCCAACTCGAGCAGGATCTCCTCGGTGTGCTGCCCGTGCTCGGGCGCGGGCCGCAGCCCGTCGGCCGTCTCGTCCATCTGCACCGGGTTGGCCACCAGGTCGTAGGACTTGCCGTCGTCCCGGTCGACCCGGGCCAGGTAGCCGTTGGCCACCACCATCGGGTCGTCCACCAGCTCGCTGGCCATCTGCACCGGGGCCCACGCCCCCGACAGCCCGGCCAGCACCGCCTTCCACTCCTCGTAGGTCTTGGAGGCGAAGAGCTGGTCGATCTCGCGTACGCACTCCTCGCGGTTGGCGAACCGGGCGCCGCCGTCGGCGAAGCGCTCGTCGGTGATGAGGTCGGGGCGACCGACACACTCGCAGAACTCGGGCCAGTACCGGTCCGACTGCAGCATCATCAGCGTGATGAACCGGTCGTCACTCGTGCGGTAGCTGCCGACCAGCGGGTTGGGCGAGGCGCTCCGGCCGAACTTCGGCATCGGGTCGCCGCCGTAGAGCCCCGACGCCACGATGTCGGGCGACAGCTGCCACATGGCCAGGCCCAGGAGCGACACGTCGACGACCGGCGCCTCGCCGGTGCGGGCCACCTGGAGCAATCCGGCGGCGATCCCGCCGGCGATGGCCATCCCCCCGGCCAGGTCGCCGAAGGCGGCCCGTCCCCCGATGGGGAACTTCGAGTCGCCGGGGGTCAGCGCGTCGGCGATGCCGCCCCGCCCCCAGTACACCGACCCGTCGTAGCCCGGTCGCCCCCGGTCGACGCCGCGCGGTCCCTGACCGGATCCCCGGGCGTAGACGATTTTCGGGTTCACGGCCCGGATGTGCTCGAGGTCGATCCGGAGGCGCTGGCGCACATCGGGCAGGAAGCTGGTGAGGAACACGTCGGCGGTCTCCACCAGCTTGTAGAGGACGGCGCGACCGTCGTCGGTGCTGATGTCGATCCCGATGCTGCGCTTGCCCCGGTTGGGCTGCTCCATGATGTAGTTGACGGCGCCGGGGCCGCCGGGGATGAGGCCCATGGACACCAGGCCCCGCTGGGGATCGCCCGTCTCGGGGTGCTCGACCTTGATCACGTCGGCGCCCCAGTCGGCCAGGACGGCACCGGCCGACGGGACGAACGCCCAGGCCGCCACTTCGATCACGCGGACGCCGGAGAGAGCTTCGGACATGGGGTGGTTCCTTTGTTCGGGCGGCCCGCGACGGGCCGGTGGTCGCTACAGGGGTCGGGCCGGGGTCCCGATCGGGGCGGCCGGCGTCAGTCGTGCGAGGCGGCGGCGGCCAGGTCGCTGGCCAGGGTGCCGCGCCTGGCCACTCCCTCGCGGGCCTGGGAGCGGATCGACACGTCCCGCCCGGGCACCTGGGCCCGCAGGCTGCCCACCGTGCAGTGCTCCTTGCCGCCCAGGGCGGTGAACGGGTCGTAGTGGAAGTGGCGCATGGCGTTCAGGTGGGTGATCCGGTCGATGTCGTGATCGCTGACACCGTCCAGCGACTCGGCCAGCGTCTCCGGCGCGGTGGGCCAGGTCGAGTCGGAGTGCGGGTAGTCACACTCCCACATCACGTTGTCCATCTCGAGGAACTCGCGGCTGGCCACGCCGAACCGGTCGTCGATGAAGCAGGTGAGGACGTTGCGGTTGAACACCTCGCTGGGCAGGGCGTCGCCGTAGTCCTGCCCGGTCCAGAGGTGGTGGCGGTCGTAGTTGTAGTCGATGCGCTCCAGGAAGTACGGGATCCAGCCGATGCCGCCCTCGGACAGGGCCACCCGGAGATCGGGGAACTTGCGGAGCACCGGCGACCACACGAGGTCCGTCGCGGCCTTGACGATGTTCATGGGCGTCAGGGTGATCAGGCAGTCCATCGGGGCATCCGGCGAGGTGATCACCAGCTCGGACGACGAACCGATGTGCAGGCACACCACCACCTGCTCCTCGCTGCACGCCCGCCAGAACGGGTCCCAGTGGTCGCTGTGGACACTGGGCCAGCCCAACTTCGACGGGTTCTCCGAGAAGGTCACCGCGTGGGCCCCCTTGGCCGCCGTGCGCCGCACCTCGGCCGCCATGATCTCGGGATCCCAGATGGCGGGCAGCGCGCACGGGATGAACCGGCCCGGGTGGGTCCCGCACCACTCGTCGATGTGCCAGTCGTTGTACGCCCGGATCATGGCGAGGGCCACGTCCTTGTCCTCGGTACGGGCGAAGAGCTGGCCGCAGAACTGGGGGAAGGACGGGAAGCACAGGGACCCGAGGACGCCGTTGGCGTCCATGTCCCTCACCCGTTCGTCGATGTCGTAGCAGCCGGGACGGAGCTGGTCGAAGGAGGTCGGCTCGATGCCGTACTCCTCGCGTGGCCGCCCGGCCACGGCGTTGAGCGCCACGTTGGGCAGGACCTGGCCCTCGTAGAGCCACGAGTTGGTCCCGTCGTCGTTGGTGATGAACTGCGGTGCGAGGTCGACGTACTTCGCCGGCAGGCGGTCGTCGAACAGCCCCGGCGGCTCGACCACGTGGTCGTCGACACTCACCAGCACCATCTCGTTGATTTCCACGGCACACACTCCCTCTCGCCCCCCGGGCGCGGTCAGCGCGATTCTTCCAGACCGTCCCCCGGATGTCACCTCTCCCCGCTCGGGGGCGCTCCGCATCCCGGGCGGGCCGTCGCCGGGCCGGTATCCGTGCTCAACCCTCGTGGACCACGCGTCCGCCTACGACGGTGGCCACCACCCGTCGTGCCGTCGGGTCGTCCAGCGTCCGGTCCAGGTCGTCACCGAGGAGGCAGAGGTCGGCGGCGGCGCCCACGCAGACGGTGCGCGGCGGGCCCCCGGGGTCCCCCGGATCGGACAGGAAGAGGCCCAGCGCGCGTCGGGGTGCCAGGCACTCGTCGGGCCCGACCACCCGGCCCGACCGGGTGGTCCGGCGGACCGCCGAGGCGATGGCGACCCACGGGTCCTCGGGACCGAACGGGGCGTCGGTGCCGGCCCCGACCCCGACCCCGGCCCGGACCAGTCCGGCGCACCGGTACAGGTGGGCCCGGTCCCCGGGATCGACCTCGTCGAGGTACTCGTCGCC
>PMFY01000112.1 GCA_003157945.1 Acidimicrobiaceae bacterium
ACTTCGACGAGCGCTACCGCGGCGACATGATCAAGTACGCCGCCGAGCGCTACGGCTCGGACCACGTGGCCCAGATCGTCACCTTCTCCACCATCAAGGCCCGGGCCGCCGTCCGCGACGCGTCGCGGGTGCTCGGCTACCCGTACATCGTGGGCGACAAGATCGCCAAGGCCATGCCCCCGCTGCTGATGGGTCGCGACACCCCGCTGGCCGCCTGCCTGGCCAAGACGGAGGGCTTCGAGGAGGGGTTCCAGCTCGCCGCCGAGCTTCGCACCATGTACGAGACGGACCCCGAGGCGAAGCGGGTCATCGACGTCGCCAAGGGCCTCGAGGGTCTGCGGCGGGGCGACGGCATCCACGCCGCGGCGGTGGTCATCACCGACCTGCCGCTGACCGAGTACGTCCCCATCCAGCGCAAGCCGGACAGCAACAACCCGGACGACGCCCCCGTCGTCACCCAGTACGAGATGCACGGCGTCGAGGACCTCGGCCTGCTCAAGATGGACTTCCTCGGCCTGCGCAACCTCTCGGTGATCGAGCGGGCGCTCGACCTGATCGAGGTGTCCACCGGCGAACGTCCCGACATCGACAACATCCCCCTCGACGACGAGCCCACCTTCGAGATGCTCCGCAAGGGCGACTCGATGGGGGTCTTCCAGCTCGAGGGCGGGCCCATGCGCTCCCTCATGCGGTCCCTCGCCCCGACCACCTTCGACGACGTGGCCGCCCTCGTCGCGCTGTACCGCCCGGGTCCCATGGCGGCCAACATGCACCGCGACTACGCCGACCGGAAGAACGGCCGCCAGCCGGTCACCTACGCGCACCCCGACCTCGAGGCGATCCTGGCCGACACCTACGGCCTGATGATCTACCAGGAGTCGGTCATGCGGGTCGCCCAGAAGTTCGCCGGCTACACGCTGGCCGAGGCCGACAACCTGCGGAAGGCCTGCGGCAAGAAGATCCGCGCGCTCATCCAGGCCGAGCGCGAGAAGTTCGTGGCGGGCTGCGTCACCGAGGGCTACGGCGAGGAGCTCGGTACCGCCCTGTTCGACATCATCGAGCCCTTCGCCGACTACGCCTTCAACAAGTCGCACTCCTACGGCTACGGCTTCATCGCCTACCAGACGGCCTGGCTGAAGGCCCACTTCCCGGTCGAGTACCTGGCCAGCCTGCTCACCAGCGTCAAGGACAACAAGGACAAGACCGCCATCTACCTCGGCGAGTGCCGGTCGCTCGGCATCGAGGTGCTCGTCCCCGACGTCAACCGGTCGCTGGCCGAGTTCACCCCCGACTTCACGGCCGGCGAGGGCGCCATCGGCACCTCCGGTGACAGCCCCGGCGCCATCACCTTCGGCCTGGCCGCGGTGCGCAACGTCGGCGAGGCCCTCGTGGCGCTCATCGTCGCCGAGCGGGAGAACGGCCCCTTCGTCGACTTCTACGACTTCTGCCAGCGGGTCGACCCCCAGGTCCTGAACAAGCGGACCATCGAGTCGCTGATCAAGGCCGGCGCCTTCGACTCGATGGGTCACGCCCGCCAGGGGCTGTTCCTCACCTTCGAGGAGATCGTCGACCGGACCCTCGAGCGGCGGCGCGAGCACGACGCCGGTGTCATGTCCCTCTTCGCCACGCTGGAGGAGCCCGACGACGGCAAGACGACGGGCTTCGCCGACACGCGGATCCCGATCCCGGACACCGAGTTCGACAAGTCCCTCCGCCTGGCCTTCGAGAAGGAGATGCTCGGGCTCTACATCAGCGACCACCCGCTGATGGGGCTCGAGGGCTCGCTGTCCCGCCTGACCGACTGCAGCCTCGCCGAGCTGCGCGACTACGACCCCGACGGCGTGGCCGGCACCGGCTTCGAGGGCAACGGCGGCGGGGTCAAGGTCATCGGCGGCGTCATCACCGAGCTCCAGCGCCGCTACACGAAGAAGGGCGACCTGATGGCCACCTTCGTGCTCGAGGACCTCAACGCCTCGATCGAGGCCTTCGTGTTCCCCAAGACCATGGCCGACTACGGCGCCCTGCTCGACGACGACGCCATCGTGGTCGTCAAGGCACGCCTGGACATGCGCGACGAGCGGCTCAAACTGGTGTGTATGGAGGTCTCCCGGCCCGAGCTGGTCGCGGACGGTCTCCGTGACCTGCGCATCTCGCTGCCCCTCGGGACCCTCACCGACCGGACGGTGGACGACCTCAAGCGTCTGCTGTCGGAGCACCCCGGCCACTCCCCGGTCCTGCTCCACGTGGGCGAGAAGGTCCTGCGACTGCCGTCCGAGTTCAACGTGGATGCCAGCCGTGGACTCATGGGCGAGCTGCGGGTCCTGCTGGGCCCCCGGGCGATCCAGGCCTGACGATCCGTCAGACCTGCACGGTGCGGGGGCGGTGCCCGCCGGGATCGGTCCGGGAGATGTCCCTGGTCAGAGGCTCGGACAGCCGCCGGACGGGGGCGGATACGACAGGCGCCTCAATTTCCCGTAAAATCGGTGGACGGCACCTGGCGTGGGCGATCCGGAACACTGCCCCTCCCCTGCGGCGGCACGTTCCGGGGACCACGGCTGACCAGGTGCGGGGGATGGAGACGCAGGGANNTCGGGTTCCTGTCGAAACAGCGGGAGGAGTGGGTACTGGTGACCCGGGCCCGCGAGGGCGCGAAGCTGCGCGGCTACTCCTTCTCCACCCTGGAGCGCATCGGCGGCACGCCGTCGCTGCTGATCGGCCTGGCCACGGTCGACCGCACCTCGCGGGCCGACACCGTGCTGCGGGCGATGATGGGCGACAAGTACCGTCGGGCCCTGCTGGCGTTCCCCGACGAGGATGTCCTGGTCGGCACCCGCCTGCTCGGTCCCGACGGCTTCAAGGCCTTCGCCGGCCTGACCGATGTCGTCCCCGCCCCGACCCAGAAGGCCACCGGCGAGGAGCGGGCCTGGGGCCGGCGCCTGGCCAAGCGCTTCGGCGCCGACGGCCGCATCGACGACCGCACCTTCGTGGTGTCGGGCGACGGTTCCGAGGCCGGCGGCTTCGACTTCGCCAGCCACAAGTCCGAGCCGGGGGTCGAGTACGTCGCCTTCTTCGAGTCCGTGGACTGCGCCAACGGCGGGCGCCTGGTCACCTTCGGCTGGGCCATGGCCGAGGACCTGGCCGGCGGCAAGCTCGGCGGCCGCTGAGCACCGCCCCGACCGACCGGGGTCGCCGGCGGCAGGACCGGGGTCCGGCCTCCGCCGGCGACCGGCCGACCGTTCCGGGCACACCCCCGTTACGCGGCGCAGTCACTAGCATGGACCTGTGAAGGTATCGACCCGAGGGGACTACGCCAGCCGTGCCCTGCTGTCCCTGGCGCTCCACGCCGACGGTGGTGGCGGCCCGACGGCGGTGCGTGACATCGCCGAGCGCACCGGCCTCCCCCAGCCCTACCTCGAGCAGATCCTNNGCCTGCGACCACGAGGGCCAGTGCGTCCTCCTGGCCGTGTGGGCCGACGTGGGCGAGCACATGCGGACCCACCTCGACTCCTTCACCCTGGCCGACATGGTCGCCCGCGCCCAGGGTCGCGTCCCCGTGACCCGCGACGCGGCCGGCTGACGCACCACCTCCCCCGGTGACCGCCGAGCGCCTCCTCGTCCTCCTGGCCGGGGTCGTCATCCTCCTGGGCACCGCCCGCAGCGTCCTCACCGTCCTGATCGTCCCCCGGCCGGCGTCGAGCGTCGTGGTCTACCCGGTCCTGGTGGTCCGGGCCGTCTTCCGCCAGGTGTCGCAGCTGGCCCGCACCTACGCCGCCAAGGACCGGGTCCTGGCCGTCGCCGAGCCCGTGGCCCTCGTCGTCCTGCTCATCACCTGGCTGGTGATGACCATGGTGGGCTTCACCCTCGTCAACTGGGGCATCGGCCACGCATCGCTCACGTCCGCCTTCACCGAGGCCGGGTCCTCGGTCTTCACCCTCGGGTTCGCCCTCAGCCACACGTCGGGGTCACGCGTGGTCGACTTCGTCGCCGCCGGCACGGGCCTGGTGCTCGTGGCGCTCCAGATCGCCTACCTGCCCACCCTGTACTCGGCCTACAACCGCCGCGAAATGCTGGTCACCCTGCTCGAGAGCCGGGCCGGGTCCCCGGCCTGGGGCCCCGAGATCCTCATCCGCCACCAGCTCGTGGGCTCCATCGACAACCTGGCCGACCTCTTCGCCGAGTGGGAGCGCTGGGCGGCCGACGTCACCGAGAGCCACTGCACCTATCCGACGCTCCTGTACCTGCGGTCCCCCCGGGCGCAGAACTCCTGGATCGTGAGCCTCCTGGCCGTCATGGACGCCGCCGCCCTGGTCCTGGCCGTCGATCCGGTCGGTGCCCCCACCGAGGCGCGGATGTGCGTCCGCATGGGCTTCACCTGCCTGCGGGACATCGCCCAGGTCACCCGCATCCCGTTCGACGCCGACCCCGATCCCGACGGTCCCATCGAACTGCCCGCCACGGCCTTCGACGACGCCTACCGGCAGCTGGCCGCCATCGACTTCCCGATGTCCCGGCCGGCCGACGAGGCCTGGGCCCACTTCCGCGGCTGGCGCGTCAACTACGAGGCCATCGCCTACACCCTGGCCCGTCGCCTCGACGCCCCGCCGGCACCCTGGTCCGGGCCACGCCGGCGGTTCCGCGGCGAGTCGATGGAGCCCGCCCGCCCGTCCGACCGCCAGCCCACGGGCGCCCCGCCCGGCCCCGGGCAGCTCAGGCCCCGGACGCCGCCGACCCCCGGGACGTCCCCGTCCTGACCGGCCGACCGGAACCGCGGCTCACAGGTTCCAGTGCTCGATGACGGCCTGGTCACGCTCCCACCCGAGCACGCTGAACGAGGCCGGACCGAGGACCAGGTAGCGGGCGGACACCGGGTCGAGCTCCAGCCACCGCACGGCCAGGACCCGGAGCAGGTGGGCGTGGGCCACGCAGGCCACGTCCCCGGCACCGCTACGGATCCGGGCGATGACCCGGTCCACCCGGGTGGCGACGTCGTGGAGCGTCTCGCCGTGGGGCACCCCGTCGCCGAAGAGGTCCCAGCCCGGGCGGTCGGCGCGGATGGACGCCGTCGTCCGTCCCTCGTAGTCCCCGTAGTCCCATTCCACCAGGTCAGGGTTGATGTCCGCGTTGTCGAGGCCGGCGAGCCGGGCCGTGCGGGTGGCCCGGACCAGCGGGCTGACGAGCACCTCGGCCAGGTCCCAGCCGACGAGGCGGGGCGCCAGGGCGGCGGCCTGGGCCTCCCCCAACGGGGTGAGCGGGATGTCCGTCCGGCCGGTGTGGCGCCGATCGCGGCTCCAGGCGGTCTCCCCGTGGCGTATCAGGGCCACGCGTGGGTATGCAGCAGTCATCCGTGCAGCCGAGCACTCCGAATACCGGTGGCGCAAGCCGACATGCACCGGTCCGGCCCGGGGGACGACCTCGGGCCGGATGGAATGCAATGGGCGGATTCGGCGTTGCAGATGTGGAGACCGGACCAGGAGGACTGAGGAGAGGGATGAGCACGCGCACCGCGACAGCGAAGAACCAGGCATCAGGGACCTCCACGGCCGCGACCGGAGCCGCCCCCTCGCCCGCGGCGCGGAACGCTGCCAACCGGAACCGGGGCTCGGACGCCGACAGCCTCGGCCTCTTCCTGCGTGACCTCGACCACCACCCGCTGCCCGACCACGACGCGCAGACCGAGCTGGCCAAGCGGG
>PMFY01000263.1 GCA_003157945.1 Acidimicrobiaceae bacterium
GAGACGTCGAGCGCGGAGACGGGCTCGTCGGCCACGATCAGCTTGGGGTCGAGCGCGAGGGCCCGGGCCAGGCCGATGCGCTGGCGCTGGCCCCCCGAGAACTCGTGGGGATAGCGCTCGACCGCGGTCCGGCTGAGCCCCACCTCGTCGAGGAGCGAGCCCACCTTGTCCTGTTGGGCGGCGGTGTCGCCGACCCGGTTGACCTTCAGCGGCTCACGGATGATCGTGCCCACCCGCATCCGGGGGTCGAGGGAGGCGTAGGGGTCCTGGAACATCAGCTGCAGGTCCCGGCGGTGGCCGCCCAGGTCCCGGCCGTGCATCGAGGAGATCTCGGTGCCCTCGAAGCGGATGGATCCGGCATTGGACCGTTCGAGCGCAACCAGCATGCGCAGCATGGTGGTCTTGCCGCAGCCGGACTCGCCGACCAGGCCGAAGGTCTCCCCCCGGCCGATGGTGAAACTCACGCCGGACACCGCCTTCACGGACCCGACCTGGCGGCGGAACAGGCCGCCGGACATCACCGGGAACTCCTTGACCAGGTCGACGACCTCGACGATGGGCTGGTTCGGGGTCCCGCCGGAGGCGGCCACCGCGGCGGGCGACGGGCTGGCCGGTGCGTGCACCACCTCGACCGGAATGCCGGCGTCGGGGTCCACCGGGTGGTAGCAGGCGAACCGGTGGGGGGCGGCGCCACCGGAGCCGTCGTCGGTCAGCTCGGGCTCGGCGGTGTGGCACTCCTCCGTGGCGAACTGGCACCGGGGCGCGAAGCGGCAGCCGGTGATGGGCTTCGACAGGTCGGGCGGCAGCCCGGGGATCGACAGCAGGCGCTCGTCCCGCCGCTGGTCGATCTTGGGGACGGACGCCAGCAGTGCCTGGCTGTACGGATGGCGGATCCGCCCGAAGAGCTCGGCGGTCTCCGCCTCCTCGGCCACCTTGCCGGCGTACATCACGACCACGCGGTCGGTCCGCCCGGCGATCACACCCATGTCGTGGGTGATGAGGATGACCGCCATCGACAACCGCTGGCGGAGGTCGTCGATGAGGTCGAGGATCTGGGCCTGGATGGTGACGTCGAGCGCCGTGGTGGGCTCGTCGGCGATCAGGAGCTTGGGCTCGCAGGCCAGGGCCATGGCGATCATGACCCGCTGGCGCAGCCCACCGGACAGCTCGTGCGGGAACTGGTCGAGCCGCTCCTCGGGCTGGGGCATCTCGACCTGGCGCAGCACCTCGAGGGAGCGGGTCCGGGCCTGGTCGCGGCTCACGTCGCGGTGGAGGCGCACCCCTTCGGCGATCTGGCGCCCGATGGTCATCGTCGGGTTCAGCGCCGTCATCGGGTCCTGGGGGATGAGGGCGACCTCGTTGCCCCGGACCGACCGCATCTCCTTCTCGTCGAGTCCGGCCAGGTCGCGGCCGAGGAGGGTGACCGAGCCGCCGGTCAGGTGCCCGTTGTTGGGCAGCAGCCGCATGATCGACAGGCCGGTCGTGGACTTGCCGCAGCCCGACTCGCCGACCACGCCGACGCACTCGCCCTCGTCGACGTCGAAGGACACCCCGTCGACCGCCACCACGGAACCTACGCGGAGGTGGAATTCGGTGCGCAGGTCCTTGAGCCGGAGCACGGGTGGCATCGTGTGAGTGTAGCGAAGGGTCCCGGGGGACCGGTGGTGCCGGCGCGCGGCCGCACCGGTCCCGTCCGGGCCCGCGGATCAGACGGTGACCTCGCTCTGCAGCCGCTCGGAGGCCTCGATGAACTCCTCCACCATCGAGAAGACGACGTCCTTGGCCTTGCGCACGGTGGTCGCCCGCCCGATGACCTGACCGCACGGGTTGAAGTTCACGTCGCGTGCCTGTTCGGGGTAGCGGTGCCCGCGCGACACGGCCTCGAGGGCGACCATCATCTGGAGGGGCATGGGCAGGGGGTCCGGGGTGTCCTCGGCCTCCCAGGCCTCCGTCCAGTCGTTCTTGAGCATGCGGCACGGCTTGCCGGTGAACGAGCGCGAGCGGACGGTGTCGCGGCTGGAGGCGGCCAGGTAGGTCTCCATCTGCTTCGGCGGGATGTCGGCCTCCTCCACGGTCAGCCACAGCGTTCCCGACCACACGCCCTGGGCCCCGAGGGCCATCGCCGCCGCCATCTGCTTGCCGCTGCCGACGCCGCCGGCGGCGAGCACCGGGATGGGGGCCACGGCCTCGATGACCTCCGGCCACAGCACGATGCTGCCCACGTCACCGGTGTGGCCACCCCCCTCGGAGCCCTGGCAGATGATGAAGTCGAGCCCGGCGGCCTTGTGGTTGAGGGCGTGCTTGACCGATCCGGCCAGCGCCCCGATGAGGAGTCCGGCACCCTGCACCCGCTCGACCACGTCGGGCGGGGGCGTGCCGAGCGCGTTGGCGATGAGCTTGACGTTGGGGTGCGCCAGGGCCACCGTCAGCAGGCCGGCCGCGTGGGCCGCGGTCCAGCCGATCATGCCGTTGGAGGTGCGCTCGGCTTCGGGGATCTCGGGCACGCCGTGGTCGGCCAGGATCTTCATGGCGAAGTCCTTGTGCTGCGGGGGGACCAGCCCCCGGATCTGGGCCTCGAGCTTGTCGGGGTCCATCTCGTCCATGCCCTCGTACTTGGCCGGGATCACGATGTCCACGCCGTAGGGCTTGTCCCCGACGTGCTCGTCGATCCAGGTCAGCTCCACCTCGAGCTGTTCGGGAGTGAAGCCGATGGCGCCGAGGACGCCGATGCCTCCGGCGTTGGTGACCGCAGCCACGACGTCGCGGCAGTGGGTGAAGGCGAAGATCGGGAACTCGATGCCGAGCTTGTCGCAGATCTCGGTGTGCATGGTGGTGCTCCTGTCCGTGGGTCGGTGGGTGGGTGGGTCGGTGGGTTGGTGGGTGGGTGGGTCGGTGGGTTGGTGGTCAGTCCGTGGGCCGGTCGATGAGCCGGTGCGGGCGGCTGCGGGTCGGGGGGTCGGCGGGAAGTCCCACCAACGCGGCGATCCCCCGCAGGGCGAGGTCGTCGGGCACGGTCTCCGGCGTCAGCCGCTTCTGCAGGGCGAGCCCGGTCAGCAGCGCCTTCACCAGCACGGCGAGTTCGTCCGGCGAGGCCGCGGGCCGTGCGCCGACGGCCGTCGTCCAGCCGTCGAGCTGGCGCGCGCTGTACCGGAGGGCCTCGGCGTTGCGCACCCGCAGGACGTCGGCCACCTCCGGGTCCCGGGCGGCCCGGAGCCAGAGCTCCTGCTCGAGCACCGGCCAACGAGCGGAGTCCTCGTCCGAGTCGTCCGAGACGTTGGACC
Organism: Acidimicrobiaceae bacterium; assembly: GCA_003157945.1. The sequence continues at coordinate 3,282 of PMFY01000263.1, forward strand.
ACACGGCGGCCAGCTGTCCGGCGGGGGAGTCGTTGACCGCCACCTCGGCGAGCAGTACGGCCAGGACGGAGTCCTTCCACGAGTCGAGGAGGGCGAGCAGGAGTCCCTGCTTCGAGCCGAAGTGGGCGTAGACCGCCCCGGACGTGCGCCCGGCGGCCTCGGCCACCGCGTCGACCGACACGGCGTCGAAGCCCTGCTCGGCGAAGAGGTCGGCGGCGGCCTCGAGGAGGCGGGCGCGGGTCTCGGCCTTCCGCTCGTGCTGTGTCTGGGCCACCATCCCCTCCTCCCTCGTCATCCCCGGCCTCGTCATCCCCGGCGGCCGGGCCGCAACCGCCGGCCGGCCGTACGCGACACGCACTCCGGTGGTTGCGGTGGTGAATACATAGCGGAGACTACATATGTAGCCGTCACTATGCAATCGACCCGTGGCCCGCCGGAGCACTCCGGGCCGCCTCCGCGTATCGTGGGGTCGTTCGCCGTCGAAGGGGGAAGTCCCGTGGGTGCTGCTGAGATGACCGTACGCGATCGCGTCTACATCGGAGGGACCTGGGTGGCCTCGTCGGGCACCGGCACCCTCGATGTGGTCGACTCGACCACCGAGGCGGTGATCGGCACCATCCCGGAGGGCACCGCCGAGGACGTGGACCGCGCGGTGGCAGCCGCCCGGGCCGCCTTCCCGGCCTGGGCCGCCACCCCGGTCGAACAGCGCCTGGCGCTGCTGAAGGCCGCCGCCGCGGCCATCCGGGCCA
>PMFY01000093.1 GCA_003157945.1 Acidimicrobiaceae bacterium
GGCCTCGTGGCCTGAGCCACACACGGCCTGGCGGCCTGAGCCACACACGGCCCTCGGTCGCCCGCGCTCCCCCGCTGGAGGGTCAGCTGCGCCCGCCGAAGATCCGCAGCAGGGCGAGGTAGACCATCATCGACGACTGCAGGAGCATGAACGCGGAGAACCACTCGGCGTCGGCGTCGAGCCCGGCCGCCTCCGCCCGGTCGACGAAGCTGAAGTCCACGAACAGGTTCATCACCGCGAGGATCAGGTAGAGGACACCGAAGATCAGGAAGCCGCTGATCCCGCTCAGGCCCCACCCCGTCAGGATGGCCGTGAGCATGACCGCGATCATCCCGACGCCGGCCACCAGCGTGATCTTGAAGAACTTCGGCCCCACCCGCACGAGCCCGGTGCGATAGGTGGCCCAGACGGCAGCCACCACGGCGAGCGTGCCGACGATGGCGAGCGTGACCACGTGGGTGCTCTGGCCGGCGTAGTACCGCGAGATCACCCCGAGGACGGCACCCTCCACCACGGCGAAGACCGGGGCCAGTACGGGTGCCCGGCGCGGCGAGAACGAGCACCAGAGGCCCACGCCCAGGCCGACGAACAGGCCGGCCCACGCCAGGCCCAGCGGGAGGTGGGCGATGTAGGCGACCGTGCCCACCACCAGGGCGAGCAGGCCCAGCAGGCCCGCCTTGTTGAGGGCCCCGTCAGACGTGAACCGGGCGGTGTCGCCCGCCACCGGCGGTGCGGGCGGCGGTCCCTGGGGCTGGAGGTGCCAGGTCGACCCGTCCCACAGCCACCAGTTGCCGTCGGGCTGCTGCTTCCAGTTGGTGGGAGCGGTCCCGGTCTCCCCCACGAACGTGGTGGCCATCCGGTTGTAGTTGGACACGGTGCCGAACGACCCACCGGTCGAGCGGGTCCTCGTCACGGTCCCACCGGTCGGTCGGCCACCCGTCGGGGTGCCGGGGGTGGATCCTGAGGTCGAGGTCATGGTCGCTCCTGGGTGGTCAGCGTGGACTCCCAGTGTACCGGCGGCCCGTCGGGCGGCCCGGTCGGCCGCCCCCGATCGTCGCCCGGCGTCAGCCGCCGGCCACGGCCGGAACGATCGACAGCGTCTGCCCGTCGGTGACCGGCGTACCCAATCCGTCGAGGAACCGGACATCCTCCTCGTCGAGGAAGACGTTGACGAACCGGCGGAGACCACCGTCGGTGTCGAAGATGCGCTCGGCGAACCCGGGATGGGCGGCGTCGAGGCCCTTCAGCACCTCGCCCACGGTGGCACCTTCCATCGGGACCTCGCCGACCCCTCCGGTCAGCGTGCGCAGCTGTGCGGGGATACGGACCTTGATCACTGGGAACTCCTCTGGGTGGATGCGGCGTCGGCCGCCATGGCCCCGGCGAACGAGTCGAGCGTGGGTGCGATGGTGGCCGTCGGGCCGACCACGTCGGTCAGCGCCTCCACCGTCTTGAGGCCGTGGCCGGTGACCATGGCCACCACACGCTCGTCGGAGCGGATGACCCCTTCGGCGGCCAGCTTGGCCAACGTGGCGATGGTCACCCCGCCGGCGGTCTCGGCGAAGATCCCCTCCGTGCGGGCCAGCAGGCGGATGCCGTCGAGGACCTCGGCGTCGGTCACCGCGGCGCAGGCACCGCCCGAGCTGCGGATGGTGTCGAGTGCGTACCAGCCGTCGGCCGGGTTCCCGATGGCCAGCGACTTGGCGATGGTGTCCGGCTTGACCGGCCGGATGGCGTCGGTGCCCTCGGCGAAGGCGGTCGCCACCGGCGAGCAGCCCGCCGCCTGGGCCCCGGAGACACGGACCGACGGCTCCTCGTCGAGCAGGCCGACCTTGTACAGCTCGGCGAAGCCCTTGGCCACCTTGGTCAACTGGCTGCCCGAGCCGATGGGCACCACGACGTGGTCGGGGGCCTGCCAGCCGAGCTGCTCGGCGACCTCGAAGGCCAGTGTCTTCGAGCCCTCCGCGTAGTACGTGCGGACGTTCACGTTGACGAACGCCCACGCGGGCTGTTCGCTCGTGAGCTCGGCGCACAGGCGGTTGACGTCGTCGTAGCTGCCCTGCACGGCGAAGACCCGGCCCCCGTAGACGGAGGTCATGGTGACCTTGGCCCGCTCGAGGTCGTGGGGGATGAGCACCACCGAGTCCATCCCGGCCCGGGCAGCGTGGGCGGCGACCGAGTTCGCCAGGTTGCCCGTCGAGGCGCAGGCGGCGACCTTGAAGCCCAGCTGACGGGCCTTGGTCAGCGCGACCGAGACGACCCGGTCCTTGAACGAGCCGGTCGGGTTGGCGGTGTCGTCCTTGATCCACAGCTCGCCCAGCCCGAGCTCGGCGGCGAGCCGGTCGGCCCGGACCAGCGGCGTGAACCCTGCGCCCAGGTCCACCGGGGCGGCATCGCGCACCGGAAGCAGGTCGGCGTAGCGCCAGATCGACCGNNACGAAGTCCACAGCAGTCTCCTCATCGCTCGGGCATTGGCACCTGGAGCCGGCGACCCCGTCGTGGGTGGTCGTCGGCGCTCTGGTTGCCGCAGCGTCACAGGGCCCGGTCCCTCAGCTGCTCTGGATGATGCGTCCATTGTAGGCCATCCCCACGGGCACGCGTCAACGTGGTCGCGGACTGCCCGGTGGGCCGCTCCCCCTACGCTCTCGGGCATGCGAGGCCCGCGGCGACCGGCCGCCCGGTGAGGGAAGATGAGGGGATGCCAGGACGGGCCCCGGACGACGAGCGATCCCGGGTGTTCGCCCACGGCGACTTCGCCGGGCCGGACCTGGTCGCGGCCAAGGCCGGCCGCACCGTGTCGGTCTGCATCCCGGCCCGGAACGAGGCCGCCACCATCGGGCCGATCGTGGCGAGCGTCGTCACCCACCTGACCGACGGGGGCGGTGGACTCCCCCTGGTGGACGAGGTGGTCGTCGTCGACGACGGCTCGACCGACGGTACGGGGGACGTCGCCGCCCGGGCCGGGGCCCGCGTCATCGGCGGCGACTCGGCGTCCGGGGGGAAGGGCCAGGCCATGCGGGTGGCCCTGCGCGAGGCCCAGGGGGACCTCATCGCCTTCATCGACGGCGACGTCACCAACTTCGGGCCCCACTTCGTCACCGGCCTCCTCGGGCCGCTCCTGACCGACGACACCACCACGGTGGTCAAGGGCTTCTACCAGCGTCCCCTCAACGGTGCCCGCGACGGCGGCGGCCGGGTGACCGAGCTCATGGCCCGTCCCGTCATCGACCTCCTGTACCCGGCGCTCGCCGTCATCCGTCAGCCGCTGGCCGGCGAGACGGCGGCGCCCCGCTGGGTCTTCGAGAAGTGCGCCCCGGCCGACGGCTACGCCGTGGAGCTGGCCCTCCTCATCGACGCCGCCTCCCACTTCGGGGTCGAGACGATCGCCCAGGTCGACCTCGGCGTCCGGGTCCACCGGAACCGGCCGCTGTCCGAGCTCCGGCCCCAGGCCACCGACATCCTGGCCGCGGCCCTGGCCCGGTCGCCGCTCCTGTCGGGCGACTGACCGGGCCTGTACGGACGGACTCAGGCCACCGCCGGCTCCACGGGGTCACCGGTCAGGACGGGCACCTCCGCCAGGTCCACCGGGGACCGCAGCCGGCGACGCCCCGGCAGCGCCAGGGCGCACAGCGCACCGACCGCCACCACGGCGGCACCCACGCCGACCGCGGGCACCAGTCCGGAGACGTAGTCCTGGGCCGAGGCGTACCCGCCCCGGGAGCTGAACACCGCGCCGAGCACGGCGATGCCGAGGACACCACCCAGCTCACGGAAGGCGGCGTTGGCGCCCGAGGCCACGCCCTCCAGGGCCTTGGGCAGGGTGCCGAGGACCACCGAGGCGAGGGGCACGAAGAAGAGCGTCATGCCGACGCCGCACAGGACGAAGGCCGGCACCATGTCGCCGTAGGGGGTGGTGGGCGTGAGCATCGAGGCCAACCAGGCCAGACCGGTGGCCTGCAGGACCAGGCCGGTGACCACCAGCCGCTTGCCACCCCACCGCTCGGCCAGCTGGCCCACCACCGGGGCCAGCACCATGGTGATCGCCGTCCACGGCAGCACCCGGATACCGGCGGCCAGGGGCGAGTAGCCCTGGACGGTCTGGAGGAACTGGGTCAGGAAGAAGATCGAGCCGAACATCCCGAAGCTGAACAGCAGGGCGGTCAGGTTCACCGCCGTGAACCCCCGGTGGGCGAACAGCCGGATGTCCAGCATCGGGTACTCGACCCGGAGCTCCCAGGCCACAAAGGCCGCCAGCAGCAGGGAGCCGATCACGAACGAGGCGAGCACCGACGAGGACGTCCAGCCGTGGGCGTTGCCGCGGACCAGGCCGAGCACGACCCCGAACAGTCCGAAGCTGACCAGGCCGACACCGGGCAGGTCCAGGGGATGGGCCGCGCCCCGCGACTCGGCGAGTCGCCAGCGGGCCATCGGCAAGAGGGCCAGGCCGACGGGCACGTTGAGCCAGAAGATGTACTGCCAGGCCCACCCGCTGGTCACGGCCCCGCCGACGAGGGGACCGATGGCCACGGCGACGCCACCGATGGCACCCCAGATACCCAGTGCCGCATTGCGACGCTCCGGTCGCACGGCCGCACTCAGCAGGGTGAGCGACAGGGGCATGATCATGGCCCCGCCGGCGCCCTGCAGCGCCCGGGCGGCGATGAGCACGCCGATGCTGGGGGCCAGGGCGGCGACGGCCGACGACGCGGTGAACAGGGCGATGCCGGTCACGAAGATCCGGCGTCGTCCGAACCGTTCGCCCAGGGCGGCCGCCGACAGGAGCAGGACCGCGAACGTCAGCGTGTAGGCGTTGACCGTCCACTCCAGGCCCGACAGGCCGGCGTGGAGGTGCACCCGGATGACCGGCAGCGCCGTCGAGACGACGAGGTTGTCGAGTGAGGCCATGAACAGGGCCAGTCCGGTGATGACCACCGCCCACACGGCCCGGGACCCCGACCGGTCGTCGGAGGGGGGTGCCGTCACCGGGGCCGGCGGCGGCCCGGTGCGGTCACCCGCGACCGGCGTCACGGCGGTGCGGTCACCGGAGACCGGCGTCACGGCGGTGCTCCCACCGCCGGCGGAACCGCCCGAGCCGCTGGCCGCACCGCCCGCCCCGGCTGTCCGGCGGACACCCGACAGCCGGCGCCGGCGTGGCGCCCGGACGGTCTCCCACTCGCTCAGTTGTGAGTGATCACTAACTCTGTGGGTCAAAAAAAGGGGGACGGCGGGGTTCATGCGGATACCTCCTTGGCATGGACCAGCTCGGCGACGCGCTGATCCCTGATGGCTTGGTTGGCCGCCCGGATGGCAGTGATCTTCTCGGGCATCGGGCAGAAGCTCTGCGCCCACTGCTGGGGAACGGACAGGAGATCGATGGCGGACATGACGTTCATCATCATCCCCATCGCGAAGAAGTGACGGATCTCGTCGTCGGAGATCCCGGACCGCTCCTGGATCAGGTGCCACAGCACCTCGAACGTGCGCCGGCACGTGGCGGCGATGTCCGGGTCGCCGGGAGCGGCGGCAAAGCCGTGCAGCTGGACCTGGAGCAGCTCGGGGTCCTGGAGCAGCTCGCCGTAGGCGGTCCCCATGGCCGCCAGGGCCTCCTCGCCGGCGAGCCCGGTGCCGGCCCGGGTCATGGCCGCGATGATGCGGTCCGAGACGAGCTCGTAGGTGGCGATGAACAGCTCCTTCTTGGTTCCGAACAGGCGGAACAGGTAGGGCTGCGAGATACCGGCGCGGGTGGCGATGGCATCGGTCGAGGTGCCGGCGTAGCCGGAGCGTGCGAACTCGGTGATGGCGGCGGCCAGCACGGCGGTGCGGCGCTCCGAGGCGGTCATGCGGGTCGAAACCATCATGNNACCATTGTGAGTGCTCACTCACTACCTGTCAAGCCCCCAATCCGTGGCGCCCGGCGCACGGTGGGAATGGACGGGTCGTCAGGGGCGCAGGGGGTAGCGTCCGGACATGGGCCCCGCTGCCGTTCCCGCCTCCGGGGACCGATCGCCCGACCCCGACAACCGGTCGCTGGCCGATGTCGTACTGGTCTCCAACCGCGGGCCGCTCGCCTTCCGCCTCGAGGACGGGCGGCCGGTGCCGGCGGCCTCGGGGGGCGGACTCGCCGGTTCGCTCCACCCGCTCGTCGAGGGGACGGGGGCCACCTGGGTGGCCTCGTCGATGAGCGAGGCCGACCGACTCGCCGCCGCCGAAGGGCTGCTGTCGGCCGACGGGCTGCGGATCGAACTGGTCGAACCGGAGCCTGACGTGTACAACCTCGCCTACAACGTCGTCTCCAACGCCACCCTGTGGTTCTGCCACCACCACCTGTTCGACTCGGCCCGGCGGCCGCGGACCGACCAGCGGTGGATGGACGCCTGGGACGCCTACCGCACCTACAACCGCCTGATGGCCGAGCGGGTGGCCAAGTCGGCGCCCGAAGGTGCCCGGATCCTGGTCCAGGACTACCACCTCGCCCTGATGGCCCCGGCACTGTCCGACCTCCGGCCCGACCTGTCCACGGTCCACTTCACCCACACCCCCTTCGCCGACCCGTCGGTGCTCCGTATGCTGCCCACCGCGGTCGGTGACGAGCTGCTGTCCGCCATGTCCCGCTTCGGAGCGTGCGGCTTCCACTCGGACCGATGGGCCGCCTCCTTCCGGGCCGGCCTGGCCGCCGCCGGCATCGACGCCCCCGGCGCGGCGACGTTCGTGTCGCCGCTGTCGAGCGACCCCGAGCGGCTGCGCGCCTCGGCGGCGGGCCCCGAGGTGGACGCCGCCCTGGCCCGGATCGAGGACTCCGTCGGCACCGCCGACCGCACCGTGATCGTCCGGGTGGACCGGATGGAACTGTCGAAGAACCTGCTGCGCGGCTTCTGGGCCTTCGACGAGCTGCTCGAGCGCGAACCCGCCCACCGCGAGCGCGTGGTGTTCGTGGCCCTCGCCTATCCGACGCGGCAGGGCCTGGCCGAGTACCTGGCCTACCAGGAGGAGGTGGAGGAGACGGTGGCCCGGATCAACGAGCGCTGGGGCACGCCGGGGTGGACGCCGGTCGTGCTCGAGGTGGAGGACGACTACCCCCGTTCACTGGCCGCCCTGACCCGCTACGACGTCCTGCTGGTGAACCCCGTGCGTGACGGGCTCAACCTCGTGGCCAAGGAGGGCCCGATCATCAACACCCGCAACGGCGTCCTGGCGCTGTCGCGCGAGGCCGGGGCGTTCGATGAGCTCGCCGGCGGCGCGCTCGAGGTCAACCCCTTCGACGTGACCGGCACCGCGACCGTGCTGTCCGAGGCCCTGGCCCNNACTGGCTCGCCGACCAGCTGGCCGCCGCCCGCCGCTGACGGCTTCCGTCAGCCGGCCGCAGCCTCGAGCCAGGCCAGGACGGCCATCGCCCCCACCGGTCCCTCCACCACCAGATCGGCCGCGGCCGCCACCTCGGGGTCCGTCTCCGCGTCCTGCACCGCCACCCCCACCGTCGCCAGGCCGTCCACCGCGGCCAGCCGGCCCAGGGCGGCGAACGCCGGCAGGT
>PMFY01000004.1 GCA_003157945.1 Acidimicrobiaceae bacterium
CGCCCTCTCACTCACCGACCTCACTGCGCTCCGGCGCTTCTTCCAGGTCCGAACGTCCTCGTTCATCGTGAGCCTGGTGGCCACTGCCGGCGTCATGCTCTTCGGCGTGCTCCAGGGGATCGTCATCGCGATCGTCCTGATCGTTCTCCTCTTCTTCAAGCGCNNCAACTGTGGGCAATTCCGCGACCAGGTGCGGAAGCTGGCGCGTGGGCGGGCCCCCGCGTGGATCGTGCTCCAGTGCGAGGCGGTCACCGACATCGACGTCACGGCGTCGGCGGTGCTCGAGACCCTGGACAAGGAGCTGAACGCCGCCGGCACCCGGCTGGCTTTCGTCGAGCTGCGCGACCGCCTCCAGGGCCTGGTCCGCCGCTACGGGCTCGACACGACGCTGGATCAGGCCCACTTCTACCCGAGCCTGGATCAGGCACTTACTGCGATCACCGCCGCGTCCGGGGATGATTCCGGGCGCGCCGACGAAGGGACGGCGCCGGAATGAGCACCGCTTCCGAACCCGGAGAGGAGGCGCCGGACGAGGGGAACCCGCGCCTGGCCATCCTGTTGGCGATGGCCATGTTCGTACTGGTGGTCGACACGTCATTGATGAACGTCTCGATCTCAGCCGTCATCAAGGACCTGCACACCACGGCCAGCGGGGTCCAGTCGGCGATCGCCCTCGAGGCACTCGTCTCGGCCGCTTTCATCCTGACTAATTCGAAGCTGGGCGACCTCATGGGGCGAAAGCGTGCCTACATGATCGGACTCCTGGGCTACGCCGTCGGTGCGGTCGCCATGACGCTGGCCCAGAATCTGCTGACCATCATCATCTTCTGGGCGATCGTCGGCGGGCTCGGCGCGTCCTTGCTGCTCCCCGCGATGCAGTCGCTCATCCACGGGAACTTCACGGGGAGCGCCCAGAAGCGGGCGTATGCAATGGTGGGCGCCGCTGCGGCGATCGCCGCAGCTGTCGGCCCACTGCTCGGGGGCTTCCTCACAACCTACCTGTCGTGGCGTGTGGGATTCGGGCTCGAGGCTCTCGTCATCCTGGTGATCCTGACCCAGATCCGGCTGGTCAGGGACGTCCCCTACACCGGGTCTCGCAAGATCGACGGCGTCGGTGCCGTCCTCTCCATCGTCGGCATGGGGGGCGTGGTCCTCGGCATCCTGGTGTGGCAGGAGGGTGGGGAGTACGTGGGCCTCATCATCGGGGTCGGTGCGGTGATGCTCGCCGTCTTCGCCTACTGGCTCGTGTACCGCAAACGCCAGGGAAAGCCCACGCTGCTGGACCCAGACCTGTTCAAGCACCTCAACTTCCGCATCGGAATCTCCCAGCAGATGCTCCAGCAGATCACGCTGGGCGGCGCCATGATCGTCCTGCCGTTGTACCTGCAGATGACCCTCGAGTACAACGCCATGCAGGCCGGACTCTCCCTCGCGCCACTGTCGCTGTCCATGTTCGGCATGGCCATGCTGGCCGGGCGGAGGGCGGGCAGGTGGCGCCCCGCCATGATCGTCCTGGCTGGCTTCGCCCTGAGCGCCATCGGCATGGGGGCGATCATCCCTCTGGTGCCGAGGGTCGATTCGGGGTGGTATCTGGTGATCCCGTTGATCGTGGCCGGGTGCGGCTTAGGCATGCTGGTCTCCCAGCTCAACAACTTCACTCTCGCCCCCATCAGCGAAGACCGGGTCAGTGAGGCGGCGGGCGTCAATTCGGCGGCCGGCTCCTTCGGACTGTCGTTCGGACTCGCGGTAGCTGGTGGCATCATGCTGTGGGTCTTGGCACTGAGTTTCACCAACCAGACACAAGCCAGTGTCGTGATCCCCCCGGCCCAGCAGCAGCAGATCGCCGCGCACATGGAACACGACGCCGAGGTCATGAGCAACACCGCCCTGCAGCAACAGATCGCCAGTGAGCCCAAGGACGTCCAGGACGAGGTTCTGGCCATCAACACCCACGCCCGGAACATCTCGCTCCAGATCGCGCTGTCGATCCCCGTGCTCGCATCGCTTCTGGGTCTGCTCAACGCGTTCCGGATGCTCCGGCTCCCCGACATCGAGCCGCTGGCGGACATTGAGGGCGTGGGCCTCGCATAGGAATGTCACGGTCTGGTTCAGTTCTTCGAGGTGCCGCAGGCTGAGCCAGACGGATCGGCTTGACCAAACGGCACCGCTGTCCAGGCACACGGGACGGCGGAGCGCCGCAGCGACCACACGGAACCCGCCGTCAGTGGCAGTCTCCACCGGGAGACGAGTGGCGCTACATGCCACCGCCAGAAGGTGCCCAACGTGTAGCTGTACCGGTCATCCACACGCCCGGATCACCCTCCCGCGGCACGGCGTGGAGACGCTCGAAGGTTCCGATCGTCACCCATTTCGCCATCGCCAGCTTCCTCGTCGTACCGTGTCGGTGCATCGCCAGCTCAGATGCGGCGGAGCGTCACGGAGCGAAATTCCCGATTCACTCCGCGATCGGTGCAGTCACTCACGCTCCCTGCAGAAAGCCAATGGCGGAATTCATCAGCTCACTCCTGCTCATCCCGGCCCCTTCCGACAGTGCCTCGGTGACGTCGGGCACCGATGTCACCGGATCGAGATACCGGACCCGCATCTCACGTACGAACGGATTCGGGTAGCTGCGGCCGGTGGCTTCGAGATGGCCGAGGATTCTGGCAGCTTCCTGCACCTTTCCCTGCCGGACCAGGAACGATCCGAGCAGCTCCATCACGCCCCAGATCGTGTCGCCATAGTCGTAGCTCTTCAGGTCCTCGAGCACGTCCATGTACTGGACGAGCGCCGTAGGGTCGTCCGGTTGGAGCAAGGCCAGCGCCATCGCCCGGAGATCCATCTCGATACTCCGGGCGTGCGCCTCCTTGGCCTGGTGGATCGCCTCAGGAAGAAGCCAGGCTGCCTTTTCGATATTGCCACTCCGAACGTTCTCGACCACATCCATCCGGCAGACGATGGCATGGGCGATCCCGTTGTCGAGCTCGGCCGCAGCTCTGTGCACGACATCCCTGTGCTCGTTGCGGCGCTCAGGGTAGGCGATCACGATGAGGGGATGGAGCACCGCATGGCCTTCGACGAACGTGAACCCGTTCCCGCAGTCGAGGAGGGCATCTTCGGCTGATTGCATGGCCCTGGGCACCTCGGACAGCAGGCCGAGCATTCCACTGGAGAACGCCACCGTCACCCAGCTCGCTGCGATCGACGGCTGGACCGGGCCGCCGCAGCGGATCGCCTGGCGGGCCAACCTCAGGGCCTCCTCGTGGTCGCCGTCGAACCCGGCCCACTTGGCGGCCAGGGTGGCCAATGCCGCGTACCGGGGATCACCCTCCTCGGTGACCTCGAGGCACCGCCCGATCCACAGTCTGTGCTCCGACTGCAGGGCACGGAGAGCCCACTGCCCCATCGGCGCGACGAGTTCGACGGCGAGCGAGGGGTCCTCGGAGTCGAGCGCCCAGTCGAGCGCCGACCTGAGGTTGTCCCACTCATCGACCAGCGGGGTGCCGCCGCCTCGCCAGCCCGGCCCCACCATCTGTCTGCCGAGGTCGGCCCCGCGGCATCGGAAGTGGTCGGCGTGGCGGCGCCTGAGCGTTCCGCGCCGGAGCTCCGATCGGGCGCTGCTCCTGCCGAACTCCCGGAGCGATTCGACCATTCGATATCTCGTCGAGGCCCTCGATCGGTCGATCTGGAGCATCGACTGCCCGACCAGCAGCGAGAGCTCGAAATCGAAGCGCCGACCAGTGGCTTCGCCGCCATATACCGCCTGCGCCGCGGTGGCGTCGAAGCCCGACGGGAAGACACACAGATCCTCGAAGAGCTCTCGCGAGTGCTCGTCGAGGAGGCGGACCGACCAGTCGATGTTCTCCCCGAGAGACCGGTGCCTCGCCGGCGTCACTTCAGGATCTCCGATACGCCAACTCTGGGGGAGCATCAGCAGGACGTCCTCGATCGACCGGGAACGGATCTGAGCGGCGGCAATCTCGATGGCGAGCGGATGGCCCTCGACACGGTCACAGATCCCCGCGATCCGGACGCGGTCATCGTCGTCCAGTCGGAGATTGGCGTCGATCTCGAAGAGGCGCTCCTCGAAGAGGGCCATCGCGTCCGCACGCTCCAGCGGGTGCAGTGCCCAGACCACTTCGCCGGGGATGTCCAGGGGCGTCCGACTGGTCGCCAAGATGGTGACGCCGGGACATGACGTGGTGAGTACGTCGACCAGCTCGCG
>PMFY01000434.1:0-7196 GCA_003157945.1 Acidimicrobiaceae bacterium
GGCGGCGGCCGGGTTGCCGACGGAATTGTGGAGTCCCAGTCGAATGATCGGTCCGGTGTGCACCTTGGTCCTCGCGGCCGCTCCCCTGGTCTCGGCATTCGCCTTCATCTTCGGGAACCACAACGGGTTCTCCTGGAATCTGGTCGCCGGGGTGTCGGTGCTGACGGCGACCTTCCTTCTGCTGCTCTGGATCGGGGTGCGCCGACTCAGGAATCCACCGNNNNCAAGGTCTCCGGCCTGGTGGAGACCCCCCGGCACGCCGACCGCGCCCGGCGGGCTGTCGCCACGATCCTGGCGACCCGCGACCGGCAACTGGCACTGGCGGCGGCCCTGGCGACAGATCGAACTGAGGAGACCTGAGCCACGGCGGTGGTTCGTCCGCAGATCCGGGCGACCGTCCCGGAACGCTCCCCCGGCGCCCACTCAGGGAACGAGGCCATCGATGGGGCTCACCTCCGTGGCGGCCCATCCACGACCGACCGGGACCTTCGGCTCAGCGAGCGGTAGAGGGCCAGCGTGCTCGGATGGACGGACTCCACCGGTTCCACCTCGTCGGCCACCACCCGGACGAGCTCGGCCATCACCGTCTCCACCCCGCCCGGATTGCCCGCCGCGTCCGCCGTGCGCAGCAGCATGCGATAGAGCCGCTCGTCGTACGGGCTCACCAGCAGTCCCTTGCGCGCCGCCCATTCCGCACCGTAGGGATCTCCGGCGCGGAGGCGGGCACCGGCGAGACGACCGCTCAGGTCGACCACGGCAGACTCGATGGACGGCGCCGTGCCGTCGAGCAGTGACCAGTCGGTGGCCCGGATCCCCTCGAAGGGCCGGCCGCGGACCACGGTCAACGCCGCCTCCCACCGGTCGGGATCCTCGGAGGCGGCCAATGCCTGGAATCGTGCCCAATCCGTGCCCACCGTCGGTGCCAGGCTCAGGCGACCGTGGGACCGGGGCAGGTGGTCCGAGCCGTCCCGGGCCGATCCCAGGGCCCGGCGGGCCACCGACACCGTGGAGTGCAGGCTCGACGGTGCCATCAGGCGGTCCGGCCAGAGGGCGGTCGCCCACGCCTCGTTGGTGACACCCCCGGGATGCATGGCGAGGTAGACCACGAGCTCGAGCGCCCAGGCCCGGGTGAATTTCCGAGCCGCGCCATGGACCTGGACCGTGCCGAGGACGCCCACCTCCACCTCGATGTCGGGTCGGTCGATCCGGGCCGTCGCCGGCCCGTGGCCCGGACGCTCCACGGTCAGCACGCGGGAGTCCCCCGGTACGGCGACGAGGGGGTCGACGCGGGGGTCGACGCGGGTGCTCGTCGCGGACGGCGGCCGCCCGTACGGTGCCACCCGGGACAGGTCCTTCGCGCCCGTCGCCGGTACGGCATCGTCGTCGGAGACGTCGTCGTGAGTGCCGTCGGACATGGTGTCGTCGGACACGGTGTCGTCGGAGACGGTGTCGTCAGTGACCATGTCGTCACCCACCCTGCCGTCGCTGTCCACCGCACCCGGTGCGGCATCGCAGTCCGATGCGGTCTCGACGAGCTGCGTCGCCTGGTCCAGTTCGACCGCGTCGATCCCCTGGGACCCCACCACCGCGCCCAGCACCTCGAGCGTCGGTCCGGCCCGGAGGACGTGACCTGCCGCCGTCGGCGGCGCATCGGCCCCGGCCATGGCCACGGCACAGATACCCAGTCGTCCGTCAGTGGCCAACTCCAGGATGGCGGTCACGTCGGCGGGAGGTACCTCCGGAGCGCACACCACCACCACCGGTCGCCAGTCCCCCATCGGATCGTTGCGCCGGGCCGCATCCACCGACGATTCCGGCGAGTCGTCGACCCGCACGGACATCATCAACCGTCGCCACGCCACGTCGGCGATCACGGGACCGGCATCGGCGACGACGGTCACACGGTCGCCCTTGGCGAGTGCTGCGCCGAAACCCACCAGTACGAGATCGAACGCCGAGGACCAGCGGGATCCCGCCAGCTCGAGCGCCATGGCCCGACCCAGTCCCTCGGCGGCGACCGGATCTCCGGCGACGGCGATCGCGCCGAGTCCCTCGAGGTCGACCATGACCAGGACGCCGTCGGCCCGGCCCACGGTCACCAGCGTCGGGGCGGCGAACCGGTGGCGGTCACCGCGTCGCAGTAACGGCGAGGAACCGAGTGCCGTCCGGTCCACGGTCAGCGAGAGTCCGTCGTCGGACGTGGCGAACGGCGTCGGCACCTCCGGGGGTGTCGCGACGTCGAACACCAACCGGACCTGGTCGGCGCCGACCGTCGCCCCCGTGAGCCGACACCCCTCGGGCCAGCCACCCGGGGTGTCGGCCAGCGTCATCACCGCGGCCTCGATCGCCTCGAGGTCCGCGCGGCCTCCGTCCAGACGGAGCCGCTGCTCCAAGGGTCGTAGCAACTGTTCCGGCAGTCGGATCTGGCCGCCCCGCACGCGGTGGCGCTGCTGCACCCTCCGGAGGCGATCGATGAGGTCGGCCATCCCGACTCCCACGATCCCGGCTCCGACCGGCACTGCCGGCGTGCCCCCGGGGGCCCCGGGGGCCCTCACGGGCGTTGACGTGGAAGGCGGGTCCGTGCCGAGTGCCGTCTCCGGTGCCTCACGGGACGGTTCCGGACCCGGATGCAACTGGGCCGGCATCGACGGCGCGGCGCCGCTCGGCAGGACCAGTTCCCAACCGGGCCGGAGCCAGTGGTCGCCCTCGAGTGCACCCCCACCGACCTGGGGACGGCCGTAGTTCAGTTCGGCGATGTCCCGCCATCGTCGTGCCGCACCGAGGCGCAGCTCCGCGATCGACCAGAGGGACTCCCGCGGCGCCACCGTGTGCACGGGACCGGTCGTCGTCACCGCTCCCGAGGCGCGGGCTCCGTCGACGGGCCACCCGGCGGGATCCGATCGCCGCCCGTCCGCCCCGCCGCCACCCGGGAGGCGATGAGGGGACCATTCCGTCGGGCCACCGGTCGCGACCGACCGTGCATCGGCCGGGTCGGAGGGTGCGGCCTCGTCGCCGCCCGGTGGCCCGGCCGGCGACGACCACACCACGATCGGGACCGACACGGGCTCACCGCTTCCGTGGACGGGCAACCTTCCGAGCGACCCGACCGCGAACGCCGTGCCGACCAGCAGGGCGGCGGCATACTGGACCGAGCGGCTCGCCGGAAGGTGGACGGTGGAGCGCCCCGATCGCCATGCCGCGACCTCGAGGACCACACAGAGTGTCAACCATGCCCAGGCGAACCACGCGAGGAGCACAGCCACCCGGCCGAGCCACTCCGCGACCTGCCGGACGTCGCCGGGACGACGGTGCTCCATCGCCTGCCACAGGCGGCCGACGTCGATGTGCAACGTGGGCGGACCGGAGCTGAGGGCCAGCCAGATCGGCATGCCCACGATGAGCAGCAGCAGCACCGCCGAGGCGAGGAGGCCGAGGAACCGGCGGCGACCGGGGCGCTCCTCGTGGATCGCCCTGCTCATGAGGCGCCGCGGGCGACGCCGTTGACGTCGACCGCCGATGCGGCCGCCGACACACGGAGCTGATCGACGCCGATGATGCCGAGGATGTCGGTCGGCACCTCATAGCTGATCATCACGGTGACGACACCTCCGGTGACGGCTGCCGTTCCCGGGTGGCCCGACGCCACGGTGAACTGCTCGGCCGCGGTCACCGCCGCGGCGGGGTCGATCTGGACGTAGCCGGCACGGAGCGCGTCCACCGAGACGGCGCCGGCCCCGGCCCGGGCCGCCTGTTCCGCCTCGACCTCCGCCGCCTGTCGGGCGGTCAGCGCCGCGCCGCCGTCGACCACCAGTCCGAGGAGCACGACGAGACCCACCAGGACGAGGAGAACGAACGCGGCGATCGCCCCCTCGTCATCGGCCCGGCGGTGACGATCGGATCGACGGAGCGCGGCCTCCGGCCGGGAGAGGGACATGTCAGCCGACCGACCGGTACGGGTCCAGCGGCGCGGTGGCCGACGCCTGGACGACCGTCGACCCCGGCACTCCGGGAAAGGCCAGGTCGGACAGGAGGACCTGGCAGGCCACACGGACGGTCACGGTGCCGCCGGGAACGAAGTGCCCGGTGTCCACCGAGATCGCCACGTGGGCACAGGTGTGCGTGCGCCCGACCAGGTCGATCACCGCGTTCATCGAGCCGACCCACTGCGCGGTCCCGACGGACGGAAGGATCGCCGCAGCCTCGGCGCCGGCCCGCGCCGCCTCCACCACCTGCTGCCGGGCCTCCGAGACCCGTCCGAACACCAGTGATCCCACGGCGAGTACGAGGAGGACGGGAGCGAGGACGACGAGTTCCACGGTCAGACTGCCGGTGTCGGCGCCGCACCGCGCCGTTCGCCGACCGGGTCGTCGCCGCCCGCCCTCGGCCCGGGACGGCCGGCGACGGTCGTGCCCGGTCACTCCGATCCCCGGAACTGCTGGATCGGGCCGGTGGCGCTGGCCGAGACGGTGAACGCCACCCCGGGCACGATCGCCAGCGCGTGCCCGGACACCTGCAGCCATTCCGAGTCGCCGGGCAGCACCGACACGGACACGGACGAACCGGTGACGTCGGAGCCCGGACCCCGGAGCACCCGCTCGGCCGCAGCGGTGCCGGCCGTCGGACCTCCACCGAAGGACCGGGCCACCCGGTCACCCTGGGACGCCGCCAGCTGCGCCACCTGGACCGCATGCATCCACAGGCAGAACTGCACGCACACCAGGAGCAGGACCATGACGACCGGCACGACGATCACCGCTTCGACCACGGACGACCCTTCGTCGGAGCGCGGCGTGCCCGCGACGTGCCGCGGGGACGCCCACCCCCGCCGGGGACCGCCGGCTGGCCCCGTGCGGCGGTACCGACCGGCGGCCGTCCCGCTCAATTCAGGTTGATGGTGTTGGCCTTGGCCTTCACCTTCGCCACGATGATGGCTCCGACGGCGATCGCCAGTGCTGCGAAGATCGCCGTGAGGATGACCTTCTCCACCACCGTTCCGGCGTCGTCCCACCCTCCGGCTACTCCGCATCGGACCCGGAGGTAATTCCAGAGGGCGGCGAGTTGATTCGGCATATGTCGTGCTCCTGTTCTCGTTGGTGATGCAGTGGTTGGGACGGCTGCGGGCGGGGCGGTCGCCCGCCGTCGGGCCCGGTCCGGAACGGGTCGTCGGCATCAGAAGCCACCGAGGATCCGCTGGAACGCCGGGTACCCGATGAAGAGCAGGAACCCGAGCAGGAGGAGGGCACCCGGGACGAAGAGGCGCTCGGTCATGGCGTTGGCCGCCGACTCCGCCTCGGCCTGCTCGTGGCGCCGGAGGGACGCCGCCCGGGCGGTCAGGGACTGCCGGATGCGGGCACCTTCGGTTCCCGCCAGCTGGACGGTGGTGGCCAGCTCGACGAGTTCGGGCACGCGGAGCTCACGGCCGAGGGCCTCGAGTGCCGCCCAGGGGGTCGTCCCTCCGTCGCGTGCCGTCGACAGGGCACGCCCCATGCGCTGGGCGGCCCAGTCCGGACTCACCTGTGACGCCGAGTGCAGTGCGCCGTCGATCCCGACGCCCCCGGCCAGGCTCAGGACCACCAGGTCGACGAACGACCCGGTCACGACCCGGAAGTGGCGTCGCCGCTCGGTCGCCCGGCGCACCAGTGACGCCACGGTCAGGGCGACCCCTGCAGGGACGGCGATCACCACGAGCACGATGGCCGCGGCGGCCGGTACCGGCACACCGGCCATGGCGGCCAGCAGCCACAGGACGAGTGGCGCCAGGGCGCACGATCCCGTGGTCGCCAGCAGGCGGGTGGCGAACGCCTCGGGCTCCGTGTCGGTGAGGTCCAGGTCCGCCATCACCGTCCCCAACAACCGGTGACCCGACCAGCGACTCCGGAGGACGAGTGCGACGGCGGTCGATCCCACGGCCGCGCCCGGCGCTTCCGGACCCGGTTGCGAGCCGGGAACGACGGGACGTTCCCAGACATCCAGGACGCCGTCGAGTGACAGTCGCGGTCGGCGGAGTCCGAACACCACACCGAGCACGCCCAGTCCGATGCAGGTGGCCAGCACCACGACGACCGTCATCGGAGCACCACCGAGTCGCCGAGGAGTCGGACGGGCGCAGGGGGTCGGGCCATCGTGACCATCAGGGTGAGTCCGCCGGCGTACAGGCCGCCTACCGCGAGGAGGACGACCTGACCCTCGGCGCTGCCGAACGGGGCGAGATAGGAGCGGGCGAGCACGGCCAGGCCGGCGGCGAACACCACGGAGAAGACGACCACGGTGCGGACCCCGCTCCGCACCGACGCACGGCTGGTCTCGATGCGCAGGCGCAGCGACACCTCCTCGCGGGTCGATTCGGCCAGTGCCTGGAGCAGGTCACCCAGGCGCTGGGCCCGGGAGGTGAACGCGAGCAGGAGCGAGCAGACGACACGGTCGGCACACGGATCGGCGACCGACTCGGCGAACTGCAGCAGGGCGTCGCGGGGGTGCGACCCGGCCCGCAGCTGCGCGGCCAGCTGCTCGGTGGCGGGTCGGATCGGCGCGGGGCTGAGGTCCGCCGTGGCCATGATGGCCTGCCCGAGGCCGGCCGAGGCGGCCAGGGTGCCCTGGAGCATCTCCGTCCAGGTGGCGACGGCCTCGATCCTGGCGATCGAGACCGCGCCCGACGTCTGACGCAACAGTCGCGGCAGGCCGTAGGCCGCACCGGCCCCGACGACGCCGGCCACGGGCCATCCGGTGACCACGACGCAGACGATGCCCACGCCCACCGACAGGAGCAGGGCCGACCAGTCGAAGTCGACCCGGTACCACGCTCGGTCGGAGGAGAGGCCATCGGCCGACTCCGGCCGGTGCCACCGGTGCCAGGCTCCACGGCGGGGTCCGGTCAGCGCCTCGACGAGGCCGAGGACGCCGAGCCCGCAGACGATCCCGATGGCGCACGTCGGCCAGGCCGAAAGCGACCCGTTCACCGGAAGGTCCGGTGGGGAGCGGTCAGCTCCGGTCGGAATCCGAACGCGATCAGCTCGTCCACGGTGTCCGGCCGCAACGGCGCCGACGGGACGGCCCGACGATCCGGGCCGGGCCGGTAGACCTCGTTCGAGATCACCTGCGGCCCCTCGGCGTCCACCACCTCGCGCACCGAGGTCACGAATCGACGGCGGCCACCGCGGGCGGGGAACTCGGCCGGGCCGAGATGGGCCCAACGGGAG
>PMFY01000434.1:7225-7574 GCA_003157945.1 Acidimicrobiaceae bacterium
CCTGCACGGCGTAGGACGCGATCCGACGGAAGACCCCGGCCGACGACTCGGCGTGGATCGTGCACATCGACCCCGACCGGCCCTGGCTCATGGCGTTGAGCATCGGCAGCACCTCGTCGCCGAGTACCTCACCGACGATGACCCGGTCCGCATTCATCCGGAGCGAGCGCCGGACCAGGTCGGCGACCGGGATGCGTCCCTCCCCCTCGATGTTGGCGGGACGTGCCTCGAGCGCCACCATGTCCGGGTGTCGGGTCGATCCCGTGTCCAGACCGAGCTCGAATGCCTGTTCGATCGTGACGATGCGCTCACGTCGGTCGATCTCGGCGGCCAGGGCCCGGAGCAGCGT
>PMFY01000282.1 GCA_003157945.1 Acidimicrobiaceae bacterium
CGTCCTTCTGGATCACCTCGTCGATGAAGCCGTACTCACGGGCCTCGTCAGCGGTGAACCAGCGGTCGCGGTCCGAATCGGCCTCGATGCGCTCCACCGGCTGGCCGGTGTGGAAGGCGATCCGCTCGGCGAGCATGCGCTTGAGGTAGATGATCTGCTCGGCCTGGATGGCGATGTCCGACGCCTGGCCCTGCATGCCGCCCGAGGGCTGGTGCATCAGGATCCGGCTGTGGGGCAGGGCGAACCGCTTGCCCGGGGTGCCGGCACAGAGCAGGAACTGGCCCATCGAGGCGGCGAGACCGATGCAGATGGTGCGCACGTCGCACTGCACGTACTGCATGGTGTCGTAGATGGCCAGTCCGTCGGTGACCGATCCGCCGGGTGAGTTGATGTAGACCGAGATGTCACGTTCCTGGCTCTCGGCCTCGAGCAGGATCAGCTGCGAGCACACCAGGTTGGCCGTGTTCTGGTCGATGGCCGAGCCGATGAAGACGATGCGCTCCTTCAGCAGCCGCTGGAAGATCTCCGATCCGGGCCCGACGTCCGCGCCGGCCTTCATCTCGGGGGTCCCGGCGTTGCCGCTCAGGAGCACGGACGCGGGTGTGTGGCGAGGGGAATCCATGAGCGCTGAGCCTAGTTGCTCAGGGGTCCTCACGGACGCAGGGGGGCGCCGGCACCGGGCGCCCCAGGCGCACCGACGGGCGACCCTCCCTCCCTTCCGGCGACGCCCCGCAGCGCCGCCACCAGGTCCGATGCCGCCCGGTCGAGTCCGAGTGCCGAGGGCCGGGCCCGGCCCGCGGCCACGAGGGCGGCGCAACGGTCGGGATCGTCCAGCAGGGTGGCGACCGCGTCGGCCACACGACGCGGTCCGCGCTCGTACAGGAGCACACCCGCCCCGTCCACGATCTCGGGCACGGCCCCCGAGGCGAAGGCCACCACCGGGACGCCGTGGGACATGGCCTCGAGCAGCGGCACCCCGAAGCCCTCGTGCGCCGACAGCATCACCAGTACGTCGGCCGCCGCGTACTGCGCCGACAGCTCGGCGTCGCTGAGCCGTGAGGCGAAGGTGACCGCCCCCGACAGCCCCAGCGCCGCCGTGTACCGGTGGAGCGCCCGGGCGTAGGCGGGTTCACTGGCCGCGCCGACGATGGTCAGCCGGGCGTCGGGAGCCGACGTGGCCCGGGCGACGAACAGGGCGGCGAGGGTGTCCTCGTGTCCCTTGTTGGGGGCGAGCCGACCGACGGACAGCCAGTGGGGGCCGCCCGGCGCGCGCTCCAGGGCGGCCAGCGCCTCCGGGTCGGGCGGCGGCGGGGGGACCTGGACGTTGGCCACCGGGATCACGGTGACGTCGGGGCATCCGGCCCGCCGCAGTTCCTCGGCGTCGAACTCGGACACCCCGATCCCGAGTGCGGCCGTCGGAGCCAGCGCGGCCATGTCCTGGGTGGCGGCGACCTGGTGCCGGGCGATCCAGTTGTTCCAGGGGACGAAGAACTGTGCCGGGGTGATGCTGTGGTAGTTGATCACGACCGGCTCCGGCCGGCCGCGCAACCAGGTCGCCATCTCCGACCGGGTCGCCATCTGGTAGACCAGCACGTCCCCGGGCCGGGCGTCGGCCTCGTAGTCGCGGTAGGGACGGGTCTCCCCCACCGTGTCCGGGTCCGGCATGTCGATGTAGATCCGGCACTCCACACCCTCTTCGACCAGGCGGTCCCGCAGCGACCGGGTGTGCTCGCCGACCGCGTCCCGTCGGTGGAGCATGGGGACGAAGAGGTGGATCCCGCTCATCGGCCGACCTCGGCGACCACGGCGTGGACCGACCCCGACGGGGCGGCCAGCCACTCGGCACCGGGCACGCCCCGGTGTGCCAGGACGAGCTTCCAGGCCTCGGGGTGCAGGGGTCGACCGGGCAGCAGGTCCCGTACGACGGGATCCAGGGCGGCGTCCCAAGCTGTCTGGTCGGTAACCAGCAGCACCAGGGTTCCCCCGGTAGCCATCACCCGCACGGCTTCGTCCACCAGCTCGACCTTGCCGGGCAGTCCGGCCCGGTCGACGCACCCCGAGAGGATGATGCAGCCCCGGCTGCCAGTAGGCAGGCTCCGCAGGTGGTCGACGGCCTCGGCCATCGTCACGGTCACGCCGGTGGTGCCGGGCCCGGTCCCGTCCGTGAGCGAGAACGGTCCCGCCCACACCACCGCGCCCCGCGGGTCGACGGCGTCCACGGCGATGCCGGCCCCGGCCACGGACGCGACGAGCCCGTCGGAGCCGAGGTCGCCCACCATCGCCGGCAGGTCGCCCCGGGCCCCCGCCCACGCCGCCGCCCGGTCCGTCCAGGCCGACGTGTCCGGGTCGGGAAGTGCGAGCTCGGCCGGTTCGATGCCGAGCGGGTCGAGAGCGGCCTCGAGCCGGTCCACTCGTGAGGACAGGAACCGCACGGCGTCGAGCGTCGTCTGTCGGAGCTCGGCCACCGACCGGTCGGTGAGCTCCCGTGACTCGTCGACCGCACGGTCGGTGTACTCGGTGACGTCCTGGGCCACGAGCTTGACCACATCGCCCAGCACCCGCTCCGACGCCTTGGCGCTCCGGCCCCGATCCCACAGGTCGGCGGGGAGTCCACTCCAGGGCGCCGACCGTCCCGGCACGTCCGACGGCTCGGTCAGCCTGCGCACCGCGTCGTCGAAGTTCCACCGCACCGTCCCCTGGGGGCGCAGACGATCGAACGCCTCGAGCAGCGCGCGTTCGTCGGGTGCCAGGCCGGCACGGGCGTCCGACACGTCGGACCCGGCGGGTCCACCCGGACCGTCCGGGTCGTCGGCTGCGTGGTCAACCGCCACCGGCCACCACCTCCCTCACGTACGCCGTTCCCCCGGACTGCAGCTGCAGGCGGGCCGGACGGAGTGCCCGTCGACGGCCGCGTGCCACCACACCTTCGAGGA
>PMFY01000241.1 GCA_003157945.1 Acidimicrobiaceae bacterium
TGCGGGCCTCGGGCCGGTTGATCGTCAGGATCTCGATGTGACCCTGGCGCTCGCGGAGCAGTTCGTCGGACATGGTGGTCTCCCTCGGGCGATCGGCGGAGGCGGTTCAGCGCTCCGCCAGACGGTAGCGCGGCTCACCGGCCTGGACGACCACGGCGCCGCCGACNNCCGGGCCACGACCGGTGCGCCGGCCGCGGTGCCGTCGTTGTCGCGCCACACGGTGGCCGTCACGACGGTGGCGGCCTCGGGGGCGTCGAGTCCCTCGGCGACGTCGACCGCCGAGGCGTCGATGGCGGCCTGGGCGGCCGCGGTGTCGCCACGCCGGAACCCCGCGGGTGGCGGGGTCGAGCCGTAGAGGCCGAGGGCGTGCTTGGTCACGAACCACCCGAGCCCCGTGGCCAGACCCAGCCGGGTGCCGCCGTCGCCGTCCCGCAGGAGGTCGCACAGGGTGGCGATGCCGTGGGTCGTGTAGTTGTTGCCCGGGCCGCCGAAGTAGGGGAGCCCCCCGGTGACGGTCAGGCCCCGGGCGTCGTCGAGGGCGATGCCGAGGGCCTCGGCCGCCATCTGCACTGCGGACGGGAAGCACGAGTAGAGGTCCGTGCGGGCGAGGTCGTCGACCCCGAGGGTGCGGCCGGCCGCCACGGTGGCGGCGTCGAAGAGGGCCGACCCGGCGGCCCGGATGGCCGGCGACCGACCGGGATCGGGACGGGACGCGACGAAGCGGACGTCGACGGCCTCCGCGCCCGCCCAGACGAACACCGCCCGGTCCGCCACCCCGGCCCGGCGCGCCTCGGCCAGCGAGCAGACGATCAGCGCGGCGGACTGGTCCGAGCCCAGGAAGGCGGTCATGCGCTTGGTGTAGGGCTCGCACACGATGCGATTGTCCGGCGAGGGGGTGGCGATCTCGTCCGCGCTCCGGACCTCGGGGAACCAGGCGTACGGGTTCGCCGCCGCCACCTCGGTGAAGGGCGCCATCAGCCGGCCGATGGCGGCCCGCTGGGCGTCGGCGTCCCGGCCCGCCCGGGACGCCAGGACGTTCTCGAACAGCGGGTAGACGTGCACCGGCGCCAGCAGCGACACCGCCATCTCGGCGGGTCCGAACCCGGGGAGGTCGTCGCCCACGCAGGCATCGGGGGCGAGGTCGGGCACGCCCTCGTCCCGGGGGAGGCCCTGGGAGCGTCGGGCGCGGGACGACCGGATGGCCTCGGCCCCGGCGATCAGGGTGACCGACAGCTCGCCGGCGGCGATCGCGGAGGCGGCCCGGCTGACCAGCCACTGCGGGGTGTTGCCACCCACCGTCGTGACCTCGCGGGCCACGCCGGCGCCGAGGCCGAGTCGCCCGGCCAGCTCCGTGGCCGGGGCCGGACCCACCTTGGTCATGACGTCGACCACCGTCAGCCGGTCGATGCGGTCCCGCAGCCGCGGCGCCCCGGCCAGCGCCGACTCGCAGGCCCGGACCATCAGGTCGACCGGCGTGACCAGCTCCTGGCGCTCGAGCGCCTGGCCGGAGGCGATGACGACGGGGATGCGGTCGGGGTCGGGGGCGGCTGGCGGCATGGTGGGGTTTCCTGGGGCTCGGGGTCCGCCGGGTCGGGGGACCTCCCGGGGCGGCAAGCTACCATCGCCTCCCATTGGCGGCCCCGTCGGCGGGGCGCCCCACCGATCGAGAGGTGCCGTGGCGTCAGCAGGGGAGTCGGAGGGATCCGGGGGGCGGGGTCGGACGGCGCAGGCGCTGCTGCCCGACGGCTTCCTGTTCGGTGTGGCCACGGCGGGCTTCCAGATCGAGGGCGGGTTCAACGGTCCGGGCCAGCCGGCCAACAACTGGCTGGCCTGGGAGCAGACCGGCCGGGTGACGCCGTCGGGCGACGCGGTCGACTTCTGGCGGAGGCCCGAGCAGGCGCTCGACCGTGCCGCCGCCCTGGGCTGTGACAGCTTCCGGCTGGGTGTCGAGTGGGCGCGCGTGCAGCCGGACGGCGACGGCGTCGACAAGGGGGCGCTCGACCGGTACGTGGCCATCACCGAGGCCTGTGTCGAGCGGGGGCTGACCCCGCTCGTGACGCTGCACCACTTCACCCACCCGCAGTGGCTGGGCGAGGACCTCTGGCTCCGCCCCGACGCCGTGGCGCGCTTCGAGACGTGGGCCCGGATCGTCGTGCCGGCCCTGGCGCCGACCGTCCGCCACTGGGTGACCCTCAACGAGATCAACGTGATGGCGCTCTCGACCTACCTGCTGGGCGCGTTCCCCCCGGGCCGGCTCGGCGGCATCGGTGACACGGCGGTGGCGCTCGACAGCCTGCTGGCCGCGCACGTCCGGGCCTACGACGTCATCCACGCCGAACGCCCCGACGCGGTGGTCACGACGAACAACTTCTGCATGACCGTCTACGAGTACGACCGCCTGCTCCTCGACGTGCTGCTGTCGCGCAGCATGGGCATCGAGCGCCGGGACCTCGACGGGTGGATCGATGGACGTCGGCGCGGCCACTACGGGCTGCTGCCGTCGCCGGGCNNTCGGGTCGGTGGGGCGCGGCCCCGCGTCGGGCCCTCGACGCCGTCGAGGCCAGCCCGCACGAGCGGACCCTCGACGTCCTGGGCGTCGACTACTACGACCCGCTGGTCGCGCGGCACTTCCGCGCGCCCGGCCACCGCACCGCCGGCGGGCGCAACGCGCTGCCCGTCCGGGAGCTGTGGGACGACCCGCCGGACCCGGCGGGCCTCACCCGCTGGCTCGGGGTCCAGGCCGCCCTCACCCCGGGCCTGCCCCTGTGGGTGGTGGAGAACGGACTCTGCAACCGCCTGCGCAACGGCCGCCCGCTCGGTCGGCTCGACGGATGGGACCGGCCCCGCTACCTCCGGGCCAACGTGGCGGCCGTGGTGGACGCCGTCGACGCCGGCGTGCCCGTAGGGGGCTACTGGCACTGGTCGCTGGTCGACAACTACGAGTGGGGCTCCTACGAGCCCCGCTTCGGCATCCACGGGGTGGACCGGGACCGTGGAGGACCGGGCGGCACCTGGCTCGACACCGACGCCATGGGCCGGGACGCCGCCGGCACCTACCGGTCGATCATCGCGGGCCTGCGGGCGGGCGACCGGTCGGTGCTGCACCCCGGGTGACGCCGGGCCGTCGGTGCGCCGGTCAGCGTCCGGCCAGCCGCCCGAGCCGGGCCAGGACCTCCTCGGCCTCGGCCACCGTGCGCCGCACGATGTCGGCCGCCGGCTCGAGCGACGTGATGGCGCCCACCCCCTGACCGGTCGGGTAGCCCTCGCGGGCCGGGTCGACCCCGGGGGTCCGGAGCCCGCCGCCGAGGTGCCAGGCGCCGTCCCGCATCGACCGTCCGAGCTGGTCCGGGAACGGCTGCAGCTCGGACGGGTTGTCCTCGAAGAATTGGGTGTACCCGTTGCGCAGGACCCGCATGGTCTTGCCCGAGAACGCCCGGCTGATGACCGTGCCGTCCTCCTCCGCCGCCAGCAGGGCGTCCTTGTAGCCGGTGACGCCCCGGGCCTCGGGGGTGGCGATGAACCGGGTGCCCATCCACACCCCGTCCGCCCCGAGGGCGAGGGCGGCGGCGAGGCCGCGTCCGTCGACGATCCCGCCCGCCGCCACCACCGGGATGGCGTCGCCCACGGCGTCCACGATCTGGGGCACCAGGGGCAGGGTGGCCACCTGACCGGTGTGGCCGCCGGCCTCGGTGCCCTGGGCCACCACCATGTCGCACCCGGCGTCGCGCGCCCGCCGGGCGTGGTCGACCTTGC
>PMFY01000130.1 GCA_003157945.1 Acidimicrobiaceae bacterium
AGAAGAACAAGGTGTTCCGGTCCCTCCGCCCCATCGACCCGGCCGACGTCGTCCGGGGGCAGTACGAGGGCTACACGCACGCCGACGGGGTGGCGCCGGACTCGGACACGGAGACGTTCATCGCGCTGCGCTGCGAGATCGACAACTGGCGGTGGGCGGGCGTCCCGTTCTTCCTGCGCACCGGCAAGCACCTGGCCGAGGGGGCCCGGATCGTCTCCATCGCCTTCCGCGAGCCGCCGAAGTCGATGTTTCCGGCCGGTTCGGGAGTGGGGACCATGGGGCCCGACCACCTGACCTTCGACCTGGCCGACTCCTCCAAGCTGTCGCTGTCCTTCTACGGCAAGCGACCCGGACCGGGCATGAAGCTCGACAAGCTCAGCCTGCAGTTCGCCCTGCACGAGACCGAGGAGTCCGACAACGTCCTCGAGGCCTACGAGCGCCTGATCCACGACTCGATGGCCGGCGACCAGACGCTCTTCACCAACGCCGAGGGCATCGAGCGCCTGTGGGAGGTGTCCCAGCCGCTGCTCGAGCACCCGCCCGAGGTGCAGCTCTACCGGGTCGGGTCGTGGGGGCCGCCGGCCATGCGCGACCTGATCGCCCCGCGCCTCTGGCGGCTCCCCTTCGAGCGGGGATGGCGTCAGAAGCGGTGACCGTGCGGGGAGGGGAGCAGCCCCGCGCGAGGACCACCGGGCCCGACGGGTCCTGGAGCCACGACGGCCACGTCATCGTCTGCGGCCTCCACGGTGTGGGCCTGCGGACGGTCGAGCTGCTGCACCGGAGCCGGGTGCCGGTCGTGGTGGTCGACGACGACCCGGACCCCCGACTGGCCGCCGTGGTGGAGGGGTGGGGCGTGACCCTCGTCCGCCGGAGCGCCCGGATCGGTGACGGCCTGGCCGGTGCCGCCCTGGACCGGGCCCAGGCCGTCATCTGCGTCGACTCCGACGAGCTGGCCACTCTCGAGATCGCCATGCGGGTCCGCGAGGCGCGCCCGGACGTCCGCCTGGTGGTCCTGATGGCCAACCCATCGGTGGGCCGGGCCCTCGAGCGGGTGCTCGGCCGCGGCACGATCCTGGATCCGGCCGCCCTGGCCGCCCCGTCGTTCGTCGAGGTGTGCCTCCACCGCCCCTCCCACCGCCTCGAGCTCGGAGGGGAGCGGTTCGTGGTGGCCGAGGTCACCGTGGGCGAGGACGGGACGGCCGGGCGCACGTTCCGCAGTCGCTTCGGCCATCTGGCACCGGTCGCCGTGGTGGCCGCCGACGGCGGAGACATCGCCTGCTGCCCCGGGCGCGACCACCCGGTGGCCGTGGGCGACCGGGTGACGGTGCTGGCCACCGACGCCGAGCTGGACCGGGCCGGCATCTCCCCCGGCGAGGGAGTGGGTCCGGCGGGGCCCAGCATCCCGGTGGTCGAGCGCGCCCGGCGGCGACTGGTCGCGCTCCGCGAGTCCAACGGGTGGGGACTCGCCGTGGTGGTGTCCGGCGTGCTCGTCCTCCTCGTCGTGGCCTCCGCCGTCATCCGCGTGGGGTACGTCGTCCACGAGCCACCGGGCCACCTGAGCGCGCTGGAGTCGGTGTACTTCACCGTCGAGACGGTGGCCACCGTCGGCTACGGCGACCTCGACTTCGCGGGGCAGTCCGCCTGGTTCGTGGTCTTCGGGATCGTCCTCATCCTGCTCGGCGTGGGACTGGTGTCCACGGCGTTCGCCCTGTTCACGAACTTCCTGGTCAGCCGCCGCATCGAGCAGTCGCTCGGCCGCGGCAAGGTGCCCGGCATGACCGGGCACGTCGTGGTCGTCGGCCTCGGGGCCGTCGGCGTGCGCGTGGTGGAGGGCCTGGTCGCCGAGGGACGGCGGGTGGTCGTGGTGGAGCGCGACGCCGGCAACCGGTACCTGGACCGGGCCCGGGCGCTCCAGGTACCGGTGGTCATCGCCGACGCCACCCAGCGCCAGACCCACGCCGCCGTCAACCTGGCTGACGCCTCGGCCGTGGCCATCCTGACCAGCGCCGACCTCACCAACATCGAGACGGGGCTGGCGGTGCGCGAGTCCCTCGGCGACCGGTGGGACAGTGTGCCCGTCGTGCTGCGGGTCTTCGACCGCGACCTGGCCCGGATGATGGAGCGGAACTTCGGGTTCCGGCACGTCCGGTCGACCTCGGCCCTGGCCGCGCCCTGGTTCGTCGGTGCCGCGTTGGGGCTCGACGTGCTGGAGACGTTCTTCGTGGACCAGCAGGCGTTCCTGGTGGGCCGGCTGACGATCGCCCTGGGGGGCGGCCTCCAGGGCCTGGCCATGCAGGACCTGTCGGCCCGGACCCGGGTGGTGGCGCTGGCCCGGGCGGCCACCGGCGGGACGCTCGAGCACCCGCCCCGGCGCGGCACGCGCTTCCAGTGGGGCGACCAGGCGTACCTGCTCGGACCCTATGACGAGCTCCTCGAGGTGCTGCGACGGGACCAGCGTCCGGCCGAGCGCTGAGGCGCGGCACGCCGTCGCCGGAGACGGTGTGACGCGCGGCGGTTCCCGACGATGGATGGGGGGACGGGGTGCCGCCGAGCGGGGGCGCCGCGGACCGGACCGACCGGTCGGGGCCGACGCACAACGTAGGGGGACACATGATCCGCAAGCTCGTGACCGCAGCCGTCGCCGTGGCGGCGGCGGCCGGCCTCCTGGTCGGCCTCGGAGGCGTGGCCTCGGCCGACCCGGCGCCGGTGGCCCTGACCCTGGACCAGTCGCAGGCCTTCGCCATCCTGGGTGCGTCGTGCGGGGGGATCCAGGAGACCGTGACCACGAACGGGTTCGATCCGGCCACCGGCTTCCCGACCGGGGTGGTGCAGATGAAGACCTCGTGCGGCGGCAGCGGACGGGGCGGCGGCTACCACTCGACCACCTACACGGCGACCGCCGACGTGGTGTGGGACTTCACGGCGACCGTCGTGTCGACCGCCGTGCCCGCCACGGGCGCGGTCACCGATCCGTCGTTCAGCGCGGTCGACGCGTCGGGCAACGAGGTCTACAACTCGGGGAGCTCGGCCTACCTGCTGCTGGCACCGTCCTACGTGCCGGTGCCGAGGGTGACGGGCATCTCGGTGTCCGAGGGTCCGGCGGCCGGAGGGACCTCGGTGACGATCACGGGCACCGGCTTCACCGGCGCCTCGGCGGTCTCCTTCGGGAGTGTGCCGGCCGCTTCGTTCACCATCAGCGGTGACACCTCGATCACGGCCACCTCGCCGGCCACCGGGCCCGGCACCGTCGACGTGACGGTGGCCTCGGCCGGCGGCACCGACGTGACCGGGTCGTCCGACCGGTTCACCTTCGTGGCCGCGCCGACGATCACCTCGCTGAGCCCTGCCTCGGGGCCCCTCAACGGCGGCAACCAGATCGTGATCACGGGCACCGGACTGGCCGCCGTCACCTCGGTCGACGTGGGCGGGGCCTACGCCGCCGTCCTGGACCAGAGCGACATGGCGATCACGGCGACGGCGCCGCCCGGCGAGTCGGTCGACGACACCGCCGTGCACGTCACCTCGATCGGGGGGACCGCGTCGGCCCGGTACGCCTACACCGCTCCCGACGTCTGCGGCCCGGGCTGCGTGTTCACCAGTCCGGCCACCGCGTCGGCCACCACCGGGGAGCCGTTCACGTTCACCGTCTCGGCGAGCGGCTACGTCATCCCGACCTTCACGGAGAAGGGCAGGCTTCCGCGCGGCGTCACGTTCGCGGACGACTACGATGGCACGGCCACCCTGGCGGGGACCCCGGTCGCGGCCGGCCGGAAGGCTCCCGCCGGCACCTACCGGGACAGGGTCACGGCCACCTTCGCCTACGGCGCCGTGGTCAAGAAGGTCACCCAGGTGCTGGTGCTCACGGTCAGCTGATCCGGGGGCGGTGGCCCGGGCGCCCGGCCCCGGTGTTGTCACCCGCGGTGACCACCTCGACCACCGGCTCAGGACGGTCGTCGAACTCGGTGCGCAGGGCGCGCGACATCACCGCGTGCTGCAGGTACAGCGTCGTGATGTAGGTGAGCTCGAGGATCTCCTCATCGGGCAGCGCCTCCCGGAGGGCGTCGAACAGTCCGTCCGGCACGCGTCCGTGGTCGAGCGCCAGGCAGTCGGTATACGCCAGCACCAGCCGCTCGGTCCCGTCGAAGCAGTCGGCCGCCGCCCAGTGGGGCACAGCGGCGATGGCCTCCTCCGACACGCCCAGCGCCCGCAGCGACTTGCAGTGCTGGGAGTAGACGAACTGGCTCCCCGACACCCAGCCGACCCGGGCCTGCCCCAGCTCGCGCAGCACCGGGTCGAGGAGGCGCTTCGGGCTCTGGTAGAGGCCGAAGCCCTGCACGGAGTGCTCGAGCACGTCGGGCACCAGGGCGAACACCGTCCACCAGTCACCCGGCGTCCCGTCCGAGGTGCCCGGCTCGGCCACCGGGTCGCGGTCCTCGAAGAGCAGGTCGTACATGACGGTGACGATGGGGGCCGACGCGTCGGCGCGGGGCACCTGACGGAGTCGGGGCACGGGCGGCCTCAGGCCCGGGCCGCGTCGACGGCGCGGGCCGGGGCGATCGAGACGTCGGACGGTCCGAGCTCGCGTGTCCAGCAGGCGAACTCGAGCAGGATGCCGTCGGGATCCTGGAAGTAGATCGACCGCACGAACACGCCGGGGTGCAGGTCGTCCGAGATCCCCCACTCGCTGTCGTCGTGGTTGGCCACGTCGGTGCAGTCGACCCCGGCGGCCCGCAGGCGGTCGCGGTACTCGTCGATCTTCTCGGGCGGGACGGCGAAGGCCACGTGGTTCATCGAGCCCACGGCGCTGGTGAGGCTGCCCTGGTCGGGCCGNNAGGGCGTCGCCACCGCCGCAGTCGAAGAAGAAGTGCTGGCCCATGCCGGCGGGCAGGTCGATGGTCTTGATCAGGGGGAGCCCGAGCACGTTGGTGTAGAAGTCCACGGTCCGGGCCATGTCCCGGCACACCAGGGCCAGGTGGTTGATGCCCCGGAACTCGAAGCCGGCGTCCCCGACGCCGGTCGGGCGGACGGGGTCCGTGTCGGTGTGGTCAGTAGCCATGGGATGCTCCTCGCGACGTCTCCCCGTACCCGGCGGCCGTCGTCCGCAGGGCCGGTCCGCGCCTCCCACCGTACCGCCGGGTGTGGCCGGGTGCCGGGGGCACCGCCGCGCCGGCGGGGTGGTCTCAGGCGTCGAGGTCGGCCAGGGCGTCGAGGTCGATGGCCTGCTGGGCGTGACGGCGGGTGTTGGTGAGGAACATCTCGTCCCCGCGCGGCGTCTGCTTGACCATCATCGACGCCCCCACCGCCATCATCAAGCCGCCGAAGCACTCACGCCGGTAGTCGGCCCGCAGCTCGTCGAGCGGGTAGCCGGTGACACCGTGCTCGCCCAGTGCCTCGTGGTACCCGGCCAGCAGCTCGTCGACGTGGGCCCGGCGCACCTCCGGCTCGAGACTGCCGCCGACGAAGTAGGCCAGGTCGTAGGCCCCGCAGCCCCAGCCGATCGTCTGGTAGTCGACCACCACCGGGGCCGGGTCACCGGGGGTGAAGAGCATGTTGTCCAGGCGGAAGTCGGCGTGCACCACCGTGCGCGGCCCGTGCGGGCGGGCCATCCACCCGCCCAGCCGGGGGAGGAAGTCCTCCAGGAGGGCCACGTGGGCGGGCGCCAGGCGGTCGCCGTAGCGGTCGAGGAAGCCCGGGAACACGCCGGTCACGATGGAGGCGGTGAACGCGTCGCTGTCCGGGGTGGCGCGGTTGACCCAGGGGCTGGCGGCCAGGTCGGGAGCCTCCCAGCACGGTCCGTGCAGGCCGGCCATCTGGCGGACGGCCGCGGCCGCGGTGGTGGCGTCACAGCCGGCCAGCTCGTCGCCCTGGCTGGCGCCCACCACGTCCTCGAGCAGGAGCGTGAACCATGCCTCCTCGGCGTCGACGGCGGCGTACAGCAGTCGGGGGTGACGCACCGCCACCCGGGGGGCGACCTCGGCGTAGAAGCGCACCTCGACCTCGTAGGCCCGCATGATGCGCCCGGTGGCGTGGCTCTGCGCGTCACCGGAGGTGAACTTGCCGACCACCGTGGCCGGCCCCGCGCCGGCCGGCGCATAGGTGAGGGCGAACCGCACGGTGTCCGCCATCTGACCGGTGCCCACCGGCGTCGGCACGACCTCCACGACCCGGCCGCCCCCGGTCAGGAGGCCTCGCTCGGCCAGGACGGCGGTGAGCCAGGCGGCGTCCACCTCGGCCGGCGTCCGGCGCACGTCCGTCGGTCCCCCCGCAGCCGGCGGGGTGCGGGTGCTCATGGTCGCCGGGCGTGCCGGCCGGTCGTCTGGTGCGGGGCCACGCCGCAAGCTACCCCGCCGACCGCTGCGGTGGCCCGTGTCCGCTCCGGCGCCGGTCGAGGTCCTCCGACGCGTCGGCGAGGAGCTGCTGCAGGTGGAGCCCGTGTCGCACGTCGAGGGGATGGGGGGTCCGGGACCGGGCCGTGGTCACGAACTCGTCGATCAACGGACCCGCGGCGGATCCCGAGACGCCCACCGTGCCGACGTCGAGGACCCCGTCGGCCGTGTAGACCTCCACACCGGCGCGGGCGGGATCGAGCCGGCTGTAGGCGGTCAGTGACACCTCGCTCGTCGTGCCGCCCTCGTGGTCGAGGAGGAGTCCGATCCACCGGTGGGCGTCACCGCCGGCCCGGATCCCGACCACCGGGCCGAGGGCGGCCTCGAGCAGGTCGATCACGTGGGGGCCGAGGTCGAGGAGCGGGCCTCGGTCGAGTCGCCAGGGGGTGGCGAACGGACCGCCGAGCAGGCCACCGGTCAGGAACCACCCCCGCCCGCCGATCGGCCGGGTGCCGGCGACGGCCTCGAGCAGCGACCGGACCGCCGGCGCGTAGCGCCACGTCAGCACCATCTGGGTCGGGACCCCGGTCTCCCGGACGACCTGGGCGAGGTGCCCGGCCGCGGCCAGGTCGAGGGCCAGGGGCTTCTCCAGCAGCAGGGCCTTGCCGGCCCGGGCCGCCCGGCAGGCGAGTTCGGCCTGGACGTCGGGCGGCACGGCGAAGACCACCGCCTCGACCTCGTCGAGGAACCGGTCGAAGGAGTCGTGGGCCACCGCCCCGTTCGGCCCGGCCAACCCGGCGGCGGCGTCCAGCCGGCGGGCCCACACCGCGGTCAGCTCGGTGGTCGGGTTCGCCGCCACCATCGGCGCGTGGAACAGGTGCGCCCACGGACCGGCGCCCACCACCCCGATCCGGAGGGGAGCCACGCCGGCCTCGGGCGCGTCGGGTGTCACCCGGTGCCGACCAGGCGGGGGGCGATGGTGAGTCCGCCGTCCACCCGGAGCACCTGTCCGCTGACGAATCCGGCGTGGTCCGAGAGGAGGAAGCCCACCACCCGGGCGATGTCCTCCGGCGTGCCCAGCCGGCCGAGCGGGTTCTGCTCCGCCAGGCGGGCCCGGCCGGCCTCGGGGACGCCCCGGGCGGCGGTGTCGGTCAGGATGAAGCCGGGCGCCACGGCGTTGCAGCGGATCCCGTCGCGGCCGTAGCGGGCGGCGACGTGGCGGGTGAGCTGTTCGACGGCCGCCTTGGAGACGCCGTAGGCGACCCTGCGGTGCTCACCGATCGACGCCGAACCGGAGGAGATCAACACGATGGCTCCGCCTCCGCGGGCGCGCATCAGCGGCAGGACGGCCCGGACCAGCAGGAGGCCGCCGGTGGCGTTGGTGGTCAGGACCCGCTCCCACGTGGCCAGGTCGACGTCCTCGGCTCCGAGGTCGGTCCGGAAGTCGGTCCAGGCGGCGTTGTGGTCCAGGAGGTCGACACCACCGAACCGTCGGGTCGTGGCCTCGACCGCGTCGGTCACGGCCGCGGGGTCGGACACGTCGCAGGTGAGCCCCAGGGCCTCGTGGCCGCCCGCCACCAGTTCCTCGGCGACAGCCCGGGCCGCGTCCCCGTCCTTGTCGGTGACCGCGACCCGCGCCCCGAGCCGACACAGGTGACGGGCGGTCGCTCCGCCGATGCCACGGCCCGCCCCGGACACCAGTGCGACACGGCCGTCGAGCCGACCCGTGACCCCGTCCACCGCGTCCGTGGAGGGGGGCGTCGGATCCGTCATGCCTGCACGGTAGTCAATCGGCCCCGGACGCGAGCGAGCGCCCGTCCCACACGTCGGCGGGGACCGGGCGCTGCTCTTCTTGTTCTCCGGAAGGGCGGTCGGGGGGTATGGCTACCGGATGGAGTTGTTCTCCTGCCGTGACAACGCGCTCACGTCGAGCTGCTTGCCTCGTGGCTTCCCGGGCCGACGGGTGACCTCCCGTCCGCTCCCGTACCGCCCGTTCTCAGAGCGGGCAACCTGTGCGTATTCGCATCGGCGCCTCCTTCGGGCTCCTGGCGGAACCTCTACGAGGAGTGTACGGCCGGGCGTCCCCCGGAACGAGAGGCCAAGGTCCCGGTTCCGCGGGGGCGGAGCCGTCCCCGGATCCACCCGGGGGACCGCGCCGGTACCGTGGCCCGGAGGTGACGTCGTCGCCGATGAACGCCAGGAGGCCATCCATGCCCGAACCACTCGCCGCGCTCCACGCTTCGGTCGACCGACTGGCCGGCGTGGTCGGCACGCTCGATCCGACACGGTTGACCGGGCCCGCGTACCCGACGGAGTGGACGATCGCCGACACGCTCTCCCACATCGGCTCCGGCGCGGTCATCTTCCTCCGGCTCGTCGACGACTCGCTCGCCGGCGCCGAGACGCCCGGCGACGCCTTCCCGGCGGTGTGGGACGAGTGGAACGCGAAGGCACCCGACCGGCAAGCGGCCGACGCGCTCGGCGCCGACCGGGCCCTGCTCGACCGGCTCGAGGGACTGGGTGCCGACGAACGGGCGCGCTTCCGGACGACCCTCGGGCCGATGGACGTCGACTTCGACGCGATGGTGGCACTGCGGCTCAATGAGCACGCCCTCCATACGTGGGACGTCGAGGTGGCCCTCGACCCCTCGGCCACCGTCGGCCCCGAGGCCACGGCGTGCGTGATCGACGGACTCGAGCGGTTCGCCGGCTTCACGGCCCGGCCGACGGGGACGGAGCGCACGGTCCACCTCGTCACCACCGATCCCCGGCGTGGGGTCACGATCGGGCTCGGGGCCGACTCCGTGACCTTCGCCTACGGCGATCCGGTGGACGTCCCCGACGTCGTCCTGCCGGCGGAAGCCTGTATCCGCCTCGTCTACGGTCGGCTCGACGCCGGGCACGCGGATGGTGTCGTCGAGAGCCCCGTGCTGGACGAGCTGCGGCGGGCCTTCCCCGGCGCGTAGCGGACCGCCCGCCGGTGGGTTCAGCCCCGGCCGGGGCGGACGGCGGCCAGGACCTCGTCCGCGCTGCCGTCGGCCTCGAGCAGGAGCTCGATCTCGCCGGCCGGCACCGGCCGCGAAAAGTAGTAACCCTGTCCGTGGTCACACCGCTCAGCCCGCAGGCCGTCGATCTGCGCCGACTGCTCGATGCCCTCGGCCAGGGTGACGAGGCCGAGGGTGCGCCCGAGCTCGACGAGCGTGTGGATGAGTGCGGTGGCGTCGGGTGACCCTGTCATCTCCGACACGAACGTCCGGTCGATCTTGAGTACGTCGACCGGGAACTGGCGGAGGTACGCCAGTGACGAGTACCCCGTACCGAAGTCGTCGATGGCGATCCGCACGCCGAGCTGCTTGAGGCTCGCCAGACGGTCGACCGTGGCGTGGGCGTCCTTCATCAGCACGGTCTCGGTGATCTCGATGACCAGGTCGTCCGGGTCGAGCCCGTGGGCGGCGAGCGCGTCGTCGACGTCCTGGACGAACGTGTCCGACTCGAGCTGGCGCATCGACGCGTTGACCGACATGGAGAGTCGGCGGCCGAGCCGCCGCCAGCGCGCCAGCTGCGCGCAGGCCTCGTCGAGTACCCAGCGCCCGACCTCGACGATCTGGCCGCTGTCCTCGAGCACCGGGATGAACCGGTCCGGGGTGATCAGGCCCTTGGTCGGGTGGTTCCACCGGATCAGGGCCTCGACGCCCTCGATGCGAAGATCGGTGAGGTCCACGATCGGCTGGTAGAGCAGGGCGAACTGTCCTGTCGCCAGTCCGGCGTCGAGTTCGGACCGGAGGATCAGACGGTCGTTGGCGGCCCGCTGCATCGCCTCCTCGAAGACGACGGCCTGGTCGCGGCCGGCACCCTTGGCCCGGTAGAGGGCGATGTCGGCGTCGCGCAGCAGGTCCTGGGCCGACGTCCGGTCGCCGACGGCGATCCCCACGCTGGCCGACACGGTGAGGGGGACCGACTCGAAGCCCTCCACGAAGAAGGCCGGGCGCAGGACCTGGCGGATCCGGTCGGCGATGGCCTCNNCCGACGAGCCGGCCGGCGACGGCCTGGAGGAGGCGGTCGCCCGCCTCGTGGCCCAGGGAGTCGTTGGTGTCCTTGAAGTTGTCGAGGTCGACGAAGAACGCCGCCACCGGGTCGCGGGTGCGCCTCGCCCGGGCCAGCATCTGGTCGGCCCGGTCCAGGATGAGCTGGCGGTTGGCCAGACCGGTCAGCGGGTCGTGGAGGGCGCGGTGGGACAGGAGGTCCTCGAACTTCTTCCGCTCGGTGATGTCGCGGACGTTGGTGACGTATCCGGCCACCGACGGCCGGTCGAGCTGGTTGGAGATGACCGCCTCGACGTCCCGGCGACTGCCGTCGCGCCGGACCATGCGGAATTCGAGGACGGCGGTGTCCGACGACGTCTGGAACTCCTCGCCGAGGCGCAGTCGCAGGTAGTCCTGGTCGTCCGGGTGGACG
The DNA here is from genome assembly GCA_003157945.1 of Acidimicrobiaceae bacterium. The sequence goes on from PMFY01000130.1 coordinate 10,782, forward strand.
TAGTCCGTGGCCGTCCGCCCGACCAGGGCGACGGGCCGGTACCCGAGCAGCTGCTCGACGGCGGGGGAGAGATAGCGGAACACGCCCGCCTGGTCGATGATCATGGTGACGTCGGACGAATTCTGGATCAGCGAACGGAAGCGGTCCTCGCTCAGCCGGACGGCCGCCTCGGCCGCCTCCTTCTGCTCCATCGTGGCGCCCGCCATGCGGATCACGAAGATGAGGACGAACGCACCCATCGTGGTTAGTGCCACCGACTGTCCGACCGACAACTCCGAGGGAAGCCATCCCATCCAGATCCCCACCTCGCCGACGACCATGCCGACCAGGCTCCACACGGCGACCGAAAGCCAGGAACGCGAGCCGCACTTGGCGATCACCTCGAGGGCGATGAAGGCGTAGGCGCCCCACAGCACGGGTCCCCAGCCGGTCAGGAAGATGACGGCGGAGACGGCCGCCACCTGCACGGACACGCGCACGTTGAGCGAGAGGCTGTCGGGGTGCCGGTCGTAGAGGCGGTCCACCGCCAGGTTGCACGTGGGAACGGCGAGGAAGACGGCGAACCACAGCCACGCCGACTCCCGCGTGATGTAGCCGAACCGCATGAGCAGGAGGATGGCGCCGAACGCCAGCGGCCCCATGAGGTACCCCAGCAGGCCGGGGTCGATCATGGCCCGCGTGACGCCGGCCTGCCGTGGTTCCGTGCCCAGGTTGTCGTCGTCCGTCGGCCGGACGCTCGCCTGATCTGCCATGTCCCCCTCGCCGGTTCGCCGCGTCAACGTCGGCCCTGGTGCATCGACGTGAACGGCGGACAACTTGAGTTGTCGGCGGGTTGCAGGTTCGGGCGGCTGCGGACCGGGACCGGTCCCGACCAGGACTTCTCAGTCGGACCGGCGATGCACGAGCCCGCGCAGATAGGCGGCCTGGCCGACGTGCTGGAGGTCGTCGGCGATGACGCTGACCAACCGGATCCGGACCGTCACCGGTGGGTCCCACCGGGTGTCGACCACGAGCTCGAGCCCGTCGTCGGTGAGCGTGCCGAGGTAGGCCAGCGTGGCGGTGTGGACGTCCTCGAAGTAGTCGAGCAGGTCCCGCGCCCCGGCGACCACCAGGGCCACCTGCTCCGCGTCGTGGCCGTACCCCGTGTCGGAGGGATCGAGGGGAAGGGCGAACCGCTCGGCCCAGCCACCGTCCAGCCACCGCTGACCGGTGCCGGCGAGGTGGGCGACATGGTCGTCCTGGATCCGGGTGAGGTGCCAGGCCAGCCAGGCGATGGAATTGGACTCCGGGTCGGGCCGGAAGGCCAGCTGTTCGATCGAGAGGCCGTTGACGGCGGGGTGGATGCCGTCCCGGACGCGCTCGAACGCATCGGTCAGTACCTCGGTGCTGCCCATGGGGTCCTCCTCCGGGTGGTGGCCGTCGGGTCCCAGCATGGCCCGCCCGGCCGGCGACGGCACGCGCCCCGGACCGGTGGGTGGGTAGGTTGGGTCCGCCGGCGTGGGCCCCGGGCTCGCCGGGGCGACCGGCGAGGGAGGAGCGGACCATGAGTGACACCTGCACCCACCTGGACACGGTGACCGACGTGACGCCGTCGGGCGACGGCTGCGAGGAGTGCCTGCGCACCGGGGGCCGCTGGGTCCACCTGCGTCTGTGCATGTCGTGCGGCCATGTCGGCTGCTGTGACAACTCACCGGGCCGGCACGCCACCGGACACTGGCACGACCACCCCGACCACCCGCTGATCCGCTCGTTCGAGCCGGGCGAGGACTGGTNNGCGCCCGGTGCGTAGCGTGCGGTCCGCACGGAGCCGGTGCGCGGCCCGCGTCCGGGCCGGCGGGGCCCCCTGAGGAGAGGTGGAAGATGCGGCAGTACGTACGGTTGGTGACGGTGACGGCGGTACTGGTGGTCACCCTGGCGGGCGTGGTCGTCGCGACCCCGCCGGCGGGGGCCGCGACGACCACGCCTCCCCGGTACCAGTGGGGGATCGTGCCCACACCCAACGTGGGTCCCGGCGTCGACAACTCCCTGCAGGCCGCATCGTGCGCCGGGGGCTCGTGTGTGGCCGTGGGCTACACCAACGCCGGCAAGGCCGACCAGACGCTGGCCGAAGGGTGGAACGGCGCGGCCTGGACGATCGAGCCGAGCCAGAGCTTCGCGCCGACGAGGAACAGCGACCTCTACGGGGTCTCCTGTGTCACCCCGACGTTCTGCATGGCGGTGGGATCGGGCACCGGAAGGACGATCACCCAGACGCTGATCGAGCAGTGGGATGGGGGTGGGCTGCTCATCGTCCCCAGTGTCAACACCAGCAATGCGCAGCCCCAGTCGCTCTACGGCGTGTCGTGCACCTCGGTCACCTTCTGCGTCGCCGTGGGCTCCGTCCAGACCGTG
>PMFY01000393.1:0-2082 GCA_003157945.1 Acidimicrobiaceae bacterium
CCTCATCACCGAGGCCGGCTTCGGCGCCGACATGGGTGCGGAGCGGTTCTTCAACATCAAGTGCCGGGTGTCCGGCCTGACGCCCGACGCCGCCGTGGTGGTCACCACCGTCCGGGCACTCAAGGCCCACTCGGGGGCCCACCGCATCGTGCCCGGCAAGCCGCTGCCGCCCGCCATCCTCCGGGAGAACCCGGACGAGGTCCGGGCCGGCGGGGCGAACCTGGTCAAGCAGATCGAGAACGTCCGCCTCCACGGCGTGACCCCGGTGGTGGCCATCAACGCCTTCCCCGGCGACCACCCGAGCGAGTACGACGCCATCCGGGACATCGCCGCCGGACTCGGCGTGCGCTGCGCGGTCACCACCCACTTCGCCGACGGCGGGAGCGGCGCCACCGAGCTGGCCGAGGCCGTGGCCGCCGCCGCCGAGGAGTCCGGTGGGTTCCGGTTCCTCTACCCGTCGGAGGCGCCGCTGCGCCAGAAGATCGAGACCATCGCCACCCGTGTCTACGGAGCCGACGGCGTGGACTACGCCCCCGAGGCGGCCCGGCGCCTGGACCAGCTCGAGGCCGAGGGGTTCGGCGGCCTGTCGGTCTGCATCGCCAAGACCCACCTCTCCATCTCGTCGTTTCCGGAGCTGAAGGGTGCGCCCACCGGCTGGCGGCTGCCGGTACGCGAGGTCCGGCTGTCCGCCGGCGCCGGCTTCGCGTACGCCATCTGCGGCGACATGCGGACGATGCCGGGTCTCGGGTCCCACCCGGCGGCCTTCGACATCGACCTCGACGACGAGGGCAACATCGTCGGCCTCTACTGACCGACCGTTCGCCCGCTCAGTGCGGGAACGGCTCGGCGGCGGCCGACAGCTCCTCCTCGGCCAGGTGGACCTCCACGGCGCTGCCCGTCGGCCGGGGGCCCGACTTGTCGAGGGACACCGCGGCCACGACGGTCCCCACCCCCACCAGCACGGCGGAGATCAGGAAGGCCAGCCGGTACCCGTCGGTGAGCGCCACCTCCACCGGGTGACCGGCCGCCTCCAGGGCGTGGCTCCGGCCCGTGGCGATGGCACTGAGGACGGCGAGGCCGAGGGCGGACGACATCTGCATCGACACGTTGACGATGCCGGAGCCGAGACCGGCGTCGGCCACCGGCACGTCGGCCATGGCGATCGACAGNNCCGAGCGTGGTGAGCAGCAGCAGGCCGAGCGTGCCCGCCACCATGCCCGGGAGGAGGACCCGCTTGTCGCCGAACCGGGTCACCAGCCGCGCCGTGATCCCGGCCGACAGGATCCCCATGGTCACCGACATCGGCAGGAAGGCGAGTCCGGTCTGGACGGGGCTGTAGCCCAGCACGCCCTCGAGGTAGAGGGCGCCCAGGAAGAAGGTCGTGAACATGCCCGTGGCCAGCATCCCCCGGATGATGCTCGACCTCGTCAGGGTCCGGATCCGGAAGATCCGCAGGGGCATGATCGGGTTGGCCAGCCGGGACTCCAGCACCACGAAGGCGACGAGCAGCACCACGGCCGCCCCCACGAACCCGAGGGTGTGGGCGGAGACCCAGTGGTACTCGGTGGCCGTCGAGATGCCGTAGATCCCGAGCATCAGCGCCACGGTCACCAGGACCGATCCGACCACGTCGACCCCGGTGCGGATGCCCAGTCCGACGTTCTCCACGATCAGGACGCGGCCGAACGCGAAGGTGAGCACCCCGATGGGCACGTTGATGAAGAAGATCCAGTGCCAGCTCAGCGCCTGGGTGAGGATGCCGCCCACCAGCAGTCCGATGGAGCCGCCGCCGACGGCCACGAAGATGTAGGCGCTCATGGCCCGGCTGCGCTCACCGGCCGCGGGGAACTCGGTGACGATGATGGCGATGATGACCGAGGACGAGAACGCCCCGCCGATCCCCTGCAGGAAGCGGCCGACGATGAGCTCGCTCTGGCTCTGGGCGACGCCGCACATGATCGACGCCCCGGTGAACAGCACGATCCCGGACAGGAACACCTTGCGCCGCCCGATCAGGTCGCCGAGGCGACCCGCCATCAGCAGGAAGCTGCCGAAGGTGATGAGGAAGGCGTCGACCACCCA
>PMFY01000393.1:2150-3414 GCA_003157945.1 Acidimicrobiaceae bacterium
GCGGAGGCCATCTCCCCATTCCACCGGCACTCGGACGTCACCGGCAAGTCCGGGCCGCGATCCCGGATTGCCCCGCACCCCGGCCGGTGCAACACTCCGCCGATGCGCCTCCTCCCGTTCCCGCCGGCCCGGCCCTCGCTCCGACACGCCCGGACGGCCACGGTCGTGTCAGTGCTGGTGGCCCTGGTCCTGGCGGGCACCCTCACCGGCTGCTCCTCGTCGTCGACCTCCACGTCGACGACGAGGGCCGGGGCGACGACCACGGCGGCCACGTGCCACCGGGGAGCGCCCTACACCCCGGTGACGGCCACCGCGGTGCCCGGGTCGACCACCGACTGGGACATCACCTCCTTCGACGGCACGGTCATCCGCGCCCACTGGTTCCCGCTCGCCGCCTACCAGGGTGCGTCGTCGACCGTCGCCACCTCCGCCACCCACCCGACGATCTTCATGGGGCCCGGGTGGAGCCTGGCCGGTGACACCGACACCAGCGACGCGCCGGGCCAGAGCCTGCTCGGCGCGGACGCCATCGCCTCCCTGTTCCACGCCGGCTACAACGTCCTGACGTGGGACCCGCGTGGCTTCGGCGCCTCCGGGGGCCAGGCCGAGGTCGACAGCCCGGCCTACGAGGCCAAGGACGTGAGCACACTGATCGACTGGGTGGCCACCCGGCCCGGCGTGGAGCTCGACGGGCCGGGCGATCCCCGGATGGGCATGGTCGGGGGCTCCTACGGCGGTGGCATCCAGTTCGTGACCGCGGCCACCGACTGCCGGGTCGACGCCATCGTGCCGACGATCGCCTGGCACTCGCTGACCACCAGCCTGTTCAAGTCCGGCATCGTCAAGAGCGGCTGGTCGGGCATCCTCTCCAACCTGTCGTCGAGCGACCACGTGGCCCCCGAGGTGGTGGCCGCGTCCCGGGCGGGTCTGGCCTCCGGCACCGTGGACGCCGAACAGGAGGCATGGTTCGCCGCTCGCGGGCCGGCGCCGTACCTCGGCTCCGTCCGCATCCCGACCCTCATCCTCCAGGGCACCGTCGACACGCTGTTCACCCTCCAGGAGGGGGTCGACAACTACGAGGTGCTGCGGGCGGCGGGCGTGCCCACCGCCATGCAGTGGTTCTGCGGCGGGCACGGGGTCTGCCTCACCCCGGCCGGGAACACGGCGGCCGCGGAGCAGGCCACCCTGGCCTGGCTGAAGCGCTACGTGCAGCGGGACACCTCGGTCGACACCGGACCGGGCTTCAGCTTCGTGGACCAGAACG
>PMFY01000210.1 GCA_003157945.1 Acidimicrobiaceae bacterium
TGGAGCGAGTCGTACTACTTCAACGCGTACGACCCCGGGACGGACTCGGGCCTCTTCAGCCGCATCGGCATCCGGCCCAACGAGGGGACGATGGACGTCGGGATGTCGCTGTGGCTGCCCGGCGGTGAGCTGGGCGAGTACCGCTCGGTGCGGGAGCAGCGGGAGATGGTCGACACCGTGCTCCAGGTGGGCGACGTCCGCTACGAGATGCTCGAGCCACTGCAGTCGTGGCGCCTGACCATGGACGGCGAGGTGCGGGCCCGCCCGTGCCAGCGCGGCGAGACCGCGACCCACCCCGTCCCCGTCTCGCTCGACGTGCGGTTCGACGCCATCACGCCTGCCATCGGCACCGACGGCCAGCCGAGCGGCGGCCCGAAGTCCGCCGAGGCGGCGGCGGCCGCCGGCACGGTGGGCAAGGGGCACCTCGAGCAGGCGGGCCGTTGGACCGGCTCCCTCACCGTCGACGGTGTCCGCCACGAATGGCACGGTGCGCACGGCAACCGTGACCGCTCGTGGGGCCCGCGCCGCTGGGGCGGCCCGAAGATGTGGCGCTGGTTCTCCATCAATTTCAGCAACGGCAACATCGGCGAGGACATGCACTTCGGGGGCATCCGCCTCGGCACCGAGGCCGGCGACCTGCACCGGGGCTGGGTCTGGGACGGCGACCGGGCGACGTCGGTGCGCGAGTGGGACGTGCGCACCGAGCTGGCCGACGACGGCGTGACGCACCGGGTCGTGCACCTCGAGGTCCACGACAAGTCGGGCCGTATCTACCCGCTGCGCGGCGACGTCATGCGGGTGGCCGACATCGGCCGGGCCGGCGGCACCATGGTCAACGAGGGCCTGGCGCGGTGGACCTACGAGGACCCGGCCGGCGAGGTCCGCACCGGCTTCGGCATCTGCGAGTACCTCCACCAGCTCGACGACGACGGGAGGCCCGTCGTCGCCCTCGAGTAGTGGCGTCGCCACCCCCCGACCCGTCGGAGGAGCTCGGTCGGGTCCTCGGCGGGACCGTGCGCGGCCTGACCCGTCTGTCCGGTGGCGCGTCCCGCATCACCAGCTCGTTCGACCTGGTGGGTGACGACGGGGCCGTCCGGCCGCTCATCCTGCAACAGGAGCGCGGCCCCGGGGTGGCGCCCGGCGACCGCACGGGGGTCGAGGCGGCCCTGCTCGCCGCCGCGGCCGACGCCGGGGTTCCCGTGCCCGCCGTGGTGGCGGCAGGGACGTCCGGAGGTCTCGACCCCGGCTGGTTGGTCGTCGAGCGCCTCGAGGGCGAGACCATCCCCCGTCGCCTGCTCCGCGACGACGCCTGGGCCACAGCCCGGAGCGTGCTCACCGGGCAGTGCGCCACCGCGCTGGCGGGTATCCACCGGATCCCGGTCGGCCGCGTCCCGGGCCTGCCGCCCCGGGACCCGTTCCGGGAACCGCTCCCCTTCCTGGACGGCCTGGGGGAGGTCCGGCCGGCGCTCGAGCTCGGGGTGCGGTGGCTCGCCCTCCACCGGCCCGACACGGACCGCACGGTCACCGTGCACGGCGACTTCCGCATGGGCAACCTGCTCGTCGGCCCCGACGGGCTGCGCGCCGTCCTCGACTGGGAGCTCGCCCACGCCGGCGACCCGGCCGAGGACCTCGGCTGGCTGTGCGCACCGGCCTGGCGGTTCGGCGGGGAGGGGGCGGTCGGGGGCGTCGGTGACCTGGGTGCGCTGCTCACCGCCTACGAGGAGGCCGGAGGCGGTCGGGTGACCCCGGAACGGGTCCGGTGGTGGCAGGTCTACGCCACCGTCAAGTGGGCGGTGATCTGCGTCCTGCAGGCCTCGGTCCACCTCGGGGGCGGCAGTCGCTCCGTCGAGCTGGCGACGATCGGCCGGCGGGTCTGCGAGAGCGAGTGGGACCTCGTCGGGTTGCTCGGGCTCACCCCGGCGGACGGTCCACCGGTGGTGAACACCGTCGATGCCGTGGACCCGCCCGGGGTGACTCCACCCTTCGGCAGGCCGACGGCGGCGGAGCTGGTCGAGGCCGTGCGCGAGCACCTGGACGGGGCCATGGACCGGGCCGAGGGCGACCGGGCCCGATTCGACGCCCGGGTGGCCCGCAACGCCCTGGCCGTCGTCGAGCGGGAACTGCAGCTCGGTCCCTCCCTCGCCCAGGCCCACGTCCGGCGGCTGCACGGTCTGGGCTTCGCCGACGACGCCGCGCTGGGCGCCGCCATCCGGTCGGGTGCCTTCGACCACGACCTCAGCGACGTGGGGCGCCCCCTGGCGGCGGCGGCCCGCGACCAGCTGCTGGTGGCCAACCCGGACTACCTCGCGACAGCCGTCGGCTGAGCGCCGGCCCGGTCCCCGGGCCCGAAGAACCCGTCGTCCCCCTCCGCCCACCACCAGGCGGCGAGCCGGGTGGCGGCCGCCGCGTAGAGCGGGGCCCCGCCGGGGTCGGCGGCGGTGGCGTCCAGGCAGGCGACCACGTACTTCACCACGTGGGCGTCGTGGTGCAGGGCCGCCCAGGCCACGAGGTCGTCGAACGCGTCCGGCGCCTCCGGGGGGATCGGCATCGCGGGGTCGAGCGCCCGGGATCCCATCGACGCCCGGAACCCGATGACCTCGGTGCCGGCCACCGCCACGGCCGTCCGGGGGTCCAGGCCGATCGACAGGACGGCCTGGGGGACGGTCAGGGTGTGCGTCCACCCGAAGGGGACGTGGTCGTCACGCTCCTGGAGCATCGACCAGGCCGCCACCCGGCTGACGGCACGGGCCGCGGCCCCCGCGTCCGGCGACACGTCGGGCAGGAGCCCCGCCGCCGCACCGGCGCCGTGGACGACCATCGGCCGGATGAAGTCGCGGTCGGCCGGCCCCAGCAGCGGGGTCCCCAGGAGCGCCTCCTCGAGGGGCCGGTCCCCCTCGGCCAGGCCGTCGACGTCCACCCGCCACCCGGGCTCCCTCGCCAGCTCGCGCAGACAGCCCCGCAGCACCGACCCGTCGATCCACCGTGACCGCCCGAGGAGGTGGAGCCCGATCGGGACATGGGCGGCGGCACCGAGGGCCGGGGCCACCGCGGGGCCGAGGAGACGACGGAGGTCCGCCGCGGAGATGTGCGCCCCCAGCCAGGCGGCCTGCCGGTCGACCTCGGCGAGGTCCGACACCGCCAGCGCGGCGACGAGGTCGCCGACCGCCCGGTCGGGGTCGGGCGGGGCGATCCGGGCCGGTGTGCCCACCGGGTCGCCGGCGGCCTCGTAGCGGTCCACCAGGCCGGCGATCCGCAGCCGGGCCCGTTCGTGCAGTTCGTCGGGCACCAGTTCGAGCAGCACGGCCCGGGCCAGCAGCTCCAACGACGCGTGCAGGACGAAGGAGTCCGCCGGGGCCTCCCTCGGTGCGGCCAGCCGGGAGGCGGCCCACTGGAGGAAGCGCCCGTCCCCCCACGTGAGCTCGTCGCGGTGGGCCCGTGCCGTCTCGACTGCGTCCATGGACGGATGGTACGACCTCGACCTTACTTGAGGTCAAGCTATTCTCCACCCGTGGAACCGCTCACGATCGGCCAGGTGGCGCGGCGCACCGGTGTGTCGGTGTCCGCGCTGCGCTACTACGAGCAGGAGGGCCTGGTGCCGGCCGGACGCACCTCCGGCGGGCAGCGGGTCTACCCCCGCGACGCCCTCCGCCGCATCTCGTTCATCCGCATCGCCCAGACGGTAGGCCTCACCCTCGACGAGATCCGTGGGGCCATGGCGTCGCTGCCCGAGGGCCGCACGCCCTCCAAGGCCGACTGGGCGCGCCTGTCGGCATCGTGGCGGCCCCGGCTCGACGACCAGATCGCGTCGCTGGTGCGACTGCGCGACGACCTCGACTCGTGCATCGGGTGCGGCTGCCTGTCGCTCCGCTCCTGCCGGATCTACAACCCGGACGATGCCGCCGCGTCGCTCGGCGCCGGACCCCGCTACCTGCTGAGCGACGACCGCCCCGCGGACCTGGACTGAGGGCGCCGGCGGGGGCCGGTCGGCCCCACCCGTCACCGGTCCGCGAACACCAGGATCTGGCCCGTGTAGACCGCCACCCAGACATCGCCCGTGGTGGCGTCGTAGGTGATGCCGATCGGGTGCACGCCGGTCGGGATGGTCTGCAGTACCGAGAGGTCCGAGGCCCGGAGCTTGGAGATCGTGTCCGAGGTGTAGTTCACGACGTAGAGGGAGCGCCCGTCGGTCGAGATGGCCAGGGACCGGCAGTCCTCGCNNCCACCTTCACCACCTCGCCCGGCGAGTTGAGCGAGGCGTAGAGGTAGGCGCCCGCGGGGTCCATGACCAGGTGCCGGGGGTTCTCCCCCACCACGAACGAGCCCTCGACGGACAGGGTCCTCAGGTCGACCTTCTCGACGTCGTCGCTCCCCATCACCGCGATGTAGGCCGTGGACGAGTCCGGGCTCACGGCGATCCCGCGCGGGTACGAGCCGTTCATGGGCAGG
>PMFY01000444.1 GCA_003157945.1 Acidimicrobiaceae bacterium
ACCACCGTGTCGTAGCCGTCGGGCAACTCGCGGACGAACTCCTCCACGTGGGCGGCCCGTCCCACTTCGTGGACGAGGTCGTAGTCGACCGGCACGATGGTCCCGGCGGTCGGCGCGTCGAGCGCGCCCAGGCCGTAGCAGATGTTCTCCGCGATGGTCCGGTGCAGCAGCTGGGGCTCCTGGGACACGTAGCTCACCCGGCTCCGCAACGAGGCCACCGTGACGTCCCGCACGTCCTGGCCGTCGACCCGGATCGACCCGTCGCGCACGTCCATGAACCGGAGCAGCAGCTTGGAGAGTGTCGACTTGCCCGATCCCGACGGGCCGACGAGCGCGACGTGCTCCCCGGGGGCCACCACCAGGGTCAGGTCGTGGAAGAGCGTGCTGGCCGGCCGGTAGCCGAAATCGATCCGGTCGACGGTGATGCGGCCCTCGGTCACGACCACGGGCACCGCATCGGGCGCGTCGGTGATGTCCGGCACCTCGGCGGCGATGGCCGTGTACTTGGCGGCGCGCCCCAGCGACCGCGAGAACGAGCGCAGGTGCTCGAACGACTGCTGGAGCCCCATGGCGAGCTGGGCCGAGTAGTAGAGGATCAGGTAGAGCGCGGCGGTCGACGCCCAGTGGTGGACGGCCATGGCCGTGCCGGCGATGAGGGCCAGGAGGGTGCCCACCACGATGGAGGACTCGAGCTGCAGCTGCGTCCGGGCGAAGATCGACCGGGCCCGCAGGTCCGCCTCCACCGACTGGCGCATCAGCCCCTCGACGCGCTCGCGCTCCTGGGCCTCGGCGGCCGCCACCCGTACCGCCATCAGGTTGCTGATGGTGTCCGAGATGACCCCGGTGGCCTTCGAGTGGTAGCCCTCGAACTCCTCGCTGGCGGCGCGCACCAGTTTGAGGCGCCGCGCCATGACCAGGACGAACAGGCCGACCATGAGTCCGAGCGCGATGGCGGCGGGCCAGGCGGCCACGGCCAGGACCACGAGCGCGGACAGGACGATGACGGCCACGGGCAGGAGACCCCACGAGAACCCGTCGATCATCTCGACGAAGGCCCAGGAGAAGTTGCCCAGTGCGGCGATCACCTCGCCGGCGGGGTGGTCCATGTGCCAGCGGTAGCTCAGGGTGAGCAGGTGCCGGTAGCTGTTGGTCGTGGCGTGGGAGAACGCCAGTAGTGATGAACCCCACTGCCACCATCCGGCGATACGCCAGAACACGACGGCCACCAGACCGCTGACGGCGTAGGCGACCAGGGGGACACCGAATTGGCGCCACTCACCCCCGACGGGGTGGGCGGGGAGCGTGGCCACCCGACCGAGGATGGCGGCGAAGATGAGCGGTGCCACCAGGTCCGACGTGATCACGGCCAGGCAGATCACCACCCAGGACGCCACGAGGCGCCGGCGCTGGTCACCGATCTGGTCCCAGCAGAAGGCCAGGGTGTCCCGGGCCGAAGCCGAGGGGAAGTCGTCGAGTTCCATGGTTCGAGGTCCTGAAGGGGAGCGGGAGGGCGGGGCGGCGTGACAACGGTCACGCGGGAGGGGCGTGCGCCACCAGGAGTCGGGGCGGGACGCAGGGGATGGCGGGGCCGGGCCGGCGGCGGGGTCGGAGGCACTGGCAGCGCACCGACCGAACCAGCCTACCAACGCGGGGGCGACCGGGAGACGACGACCGCCGATCCGACCGGGGCGGACCCGTCGTGATGGCTGGATCTGTGGGGGACTGGTCATTGACGCCACGTGGTGCCGGGCGCACGATGGGGGCATGGCCGACCGGAACGTGGTGATCGTGGCGTACCCCGGGGTGCAGTCCCTGGACGTGACCGGCCCGTTCGAGGTGTTCGCCGGGGCGCGGCGAGCGGCCGAGGCGTTCGGCACCGACGGCGGCTACGAGGTCCGTCTGGTGGCCGCCGCGGCCGGCCCGGTCACCTCCGAGAGCGGGCTGTCCCTCACGGCGGGGCCGCTCCCGGGACGGGGGGCCCGGATCGACACGCTCCTCCTGCCCGGTGGGAGCGGGGTGGCCGGCGCCCGACGGTCGCCGGACCTCGTCGACTGGCTCCGCCGGACGGCTCCCCGGGCCCGTCGGGTGGCCACCGTGTGTTCCGGGACCTTCCTGGCCGCCGAGGCCGGCCTCCTCGACGGGCGGCGGGTCACGACACACTGGGCCCGGGCGGCGGAATTGGCCGCCGACTATCCGGCCGTGACGGTCGATGCCGACCCGATCTACGTGCGGGACGGCGCCGTCTGGTCGAGCGCGGGTGTCACGGCCGGGATCGATCTGGCGCTCGCCCTCGTGGAGGACGACCTCGGGACCGACGTCGCCCAGCTGATCGCCCGGTGGCTGGTGATGTTCCTCCACCGTCCCGGAGGGCAGTCCCAGTTCGCCACCCCCGTCTGGGTGCGACGGGCGACCCGCTCGCCGATCCGTGCAGCCCAGTCCCGGGTCGAGGCCGACCCGGGGGACGACCACCGCGTGGCCGCACTCGCCGCCGCGGCCGCCATGTCCGAACGCCACTTCGCCCGGGTCTTCGCCGCGGAGGTGGGGGAGACCCCGAGCCGGTTCGTCGAACGGGTCCGCACCGAGGCGGCCCGCCGCGAGCTCGAGTCGACGGGCGACACCCTCGACGCCATCGCCGTCCGCTGCGGCTTCGGCACCGCCGAGACCCTGCGCCGGACGTTCCACCGCCGGCTCCACACCAGTCCGGACGCCTACCGGCGCCGGTTCGCCACGTCACCGACCACCGGGAGTACCCCATGACCACCCGCACGACCGTCGCCATCCCCCTCTTCGACAGCTTCACGGCACTCGATGCCGTCGGGCCCTACGAGGTGCTCCAACGGGTGCCCACCATCGACGTCGTCGTGGTCGGCCACGAGCGAGGTGAGGTCCGCAGCGAGAACGGCATGCTGGGGATCACCCGAGACGCCATCTTCGAGGAGGTCCCGGCGCCCGACGTGCTGGTGTTCCCCGGCGGGGTCGGCACCCGGGTGCTCGAGCACGACGAACGGGTCCTCGAGTGGGTCCGCTCGGTGCACGCCACGTCCACGTGGACGACGTCGGTCTGCACGGGGTCGCTGGTGCTGGCCGCGGCGGGCCTGCTGACCGGGCTGACGGCCACCACCCACTGGGCCACGTACCCCGAGCTCGAGGCCTTCGGTGTCACCCCGTNNCAGTTGATGATCGAGTACGACCCGCAGCCCCCCGTCGACTCCGGCTCCGTGGCCAAGGCCTCCGACGAGACGATGGCCCGGGTCATCGAGTACGCCTCGTCGGGGCGATCCTGAACGGGCGGCCCGGCACCGAGCCGGGCGCGCGCCGGACGACGGCGCTACGTGCGGGCCACGACCACGTCCTGGAGCAGGGGGATGCCGGAATGGACCGGCTCGCACACGGTCAGCCCGGCCCGGCCCAGCGCGGCCCGGACGAACGGCTCGCCGTAGGCGACGGCCATCTCCGGCACGGAAGGGTCGAGCACGGCGAAATCGCCGGAGGGGTCGGTCTGCATCTCCGTCGCCAGCGGATGGGCCCACTTCGACGGTCCGACGTCGAACAGGATCCACGTGGCGTACAGCGTGCCCCCGGGTCGCAGCACGCGGGCGGCCTCGTGGAGGTAGTGCTCGGCCACCTCGGGCAACAGGTGGGTGAACACCGAATGGGCGAGGGCGAAGTCGAACGACCCGTCCGGATACGGGAACCGCAGGTCGGCCGCCCGCGGCAGCGAGGGGTCGGGGCTGTAGTGGGAGTGGGACACCGGCGTCCACCGGAACCGGAAGTTGGGGAACACCGGGGTGATGTGCTCTTCGCACCATCGGATCCCGTCCTCCACGATGTCGAATCCCTCGTAGGTCGCGTCCGGCCCGAGCAGGTCGCACAGGTAGCGGGCGGTACGTCCGACGCCACAGCCGATGTCCAGGACGTCGTCGTCGGGCGCGATGCCGGCCATGCTCAGACGACCGATGGTGGTCAGGGCGACCTCCTCGAACGCCGCCGCCGGCCCGACACTGCCCTTGAGTCGCCGGTCCGGCACGGGCAGCGAGGCCTCCGCCTTGAAGATGCGCCCGGAGACGAGCGCGGTCGAACGGGCCGGCGACCCGGTGGTTTCCGGCTTCGCCGGTGCCCATCGGCGTTGCGCGGCCGAGGCATATCGGTGGAGCCTGTCCCGACCGCTCACTGACGTCCTCCTCGTGGTCACACCTCCTCCGTGCCCGGCCGCCACGCGATCGCCGCGAAGGCATCCACCGGAGGACGTGAATGGTGCGACGAGCATCCCACAGGCCACCCCGGACGCCCGGACGGACCGCCGCCGCTACGGTGACGGCGTGATCTCACCGTACGTGCGCCGACTCCGCGACAAGGTGGGGCACGACCTCCTCCTGCTCCCGTCGACCGCGGTCCTACCACGCGATGGCGCCGGACGCATCCTCCTCGTCCGCCTCATCGACTCCGGCAACTGGGCCACCATCGGCGGTGCCGTCGAACCGGGGGAGCGCCCCCACGACGGTGCCGTGCGCGAGGCCGAGGAGGAGGCGGGCGTCACGGTCGAGCTCGGCGCCGTCCTCGGCGTGTTCGGAGGCCCCGACTACTACGTCACCTACCCCAACGGCGACGTGACGGCCTACGTCGCCACGGTCTTCGACGCCTCGGTGGCCGGGGGAGAACCCCGTCCGGACGGTGACGAGACCTCCGAGGTGGGCTGGTTCGGGGTCGACGAGTTGCCGTTCGACCAGATGGGCGGCCTCACCCGGGCCCTGTTCCGCGACCTCGGGATGCCCGGGCCCTGACGGGGCGCAGCCGATCGACGGCGGGGGAGGGCCGGCATCGGCGACCGCCACGTGCCAGCATCTGCCCGTGACCGGCTTCGTCCCCGGTGAGCAGGCATGGATCGACCGGCTGGGGAACCTCCGCAACGTCGTCCGCCAGGAGGTGATCTCCCGTCAGCTCGCGCCCCTGGTCGGGCCGGGCTCGTCCGTGCTCGACGTGGGCTGTGGACAGGGGACCCAGGCGCTCCGTCTGGCCTCGGCGGGCTGTCGCGTCACCGGTGTCGATCCCTCGCCGGATCTCCTGGCCCGGTGTGCCGACTCGGCCCGCGTCGGCCACCTCGAGGTCGAATTGCTGGAAGGGGGGATCGAGGGGGTGGCGGACCTGTGCGGCGGGCGGACGTTCGATCTCGTGTGCTGCCACGGAGTGATGATGTATCTGGACGACTGGGCGCAGGCCATCGCCGACATCGGCGAACGCGTGAAGACCGGCGGCCGGGCATCCATCACGTTTCGCAACGGAGATGCTCTGGCCATGCGCCCCGGCCTCAGGGGTGACTGGGCGGCAGCGCTCGCCGCGTTGGAGTCGACCGACTACACCAACGAGCTCGGGCTCCCCGCCCACGCCTGCACAGCCGCCGAGATCGACGTTGCGCTCGCCTCTGCCGGATTGCGCCCTGACGCCTGGTACGGGGTTCGGGTCTTCACCGATCGAGAGACGGCTGACGCCCCTCCCTCAGATCCGGAGACGCTCGCGCTTCTGCTCGATGCGGAAGAGCGAGCGGGCGCCACGGACCCGTACAAGTGGGTGGCTTCCCAGTTGCACGTGGTGGCCGCCC
>PMFY01000026.1:0-1929 GCA_003157945.1 Acidimicrobiaceae bacterium
CCCTTCGTGGTCGGCGTCGCCGCCAGCTGAGGGAAGGATCGCCCGAGGGCGGTCCGAGCGGGCTCGACGGGAACCGGTCGGGATCCCGCTGCCCTACGCCAGGGCGTCACGACATCGGACAGGGCATTCCGTCGGCGCGGTGTCGCGATGGACCTCCGACGCGAGAGGTCTGGATCCAGCCCGCAGTCCCACCTCGGCCANNCGGCGACCTGAACGCTCCGGCAATCGGGATGGACGTGCACGGATTCCACCAGATCCTTGACCAGGGTCCGTCGCTCAGCTCCTGGCGCATGGTCCCCGATCGCTTCGAGGTCGGTCGGTCCCGTGACAGGACGAGGGACCCGATCGACACGCCGCTGACTGTGGCGGGCCCCCGAGTGGGCCCGCTCGGGTGTGAACGGGCCCGAGAGGGTCGGGACGAGCCGTCAACCGGCCCGTACGCGAGTCGGCCGGGGAAGTGCGGTTCGATTGACCAATCGGATCCTGATGTCGCCCGTGCTCATTTCCGGCGTTGCCGGGCAGGGGCGACGGTCCCCGGACACCGGCCATTCCACGGTCGTACTCAGGTGGGNNAGACGAGTCCCCCCAACAACGCACGGCGGGTTCCTGCAGGGAAGGCACTCCGGGCCGGAGCTGCGACCAACTCTGCGTGAAGCGTGAGATATCGCCAACCCCACGCGAACGTCAAGCCCATCATGAGCATCGTCGCGGCATAGAGAATCGCGACGGCCCGTGCCTCTCCGAACCCCTGCCTGGCGTAATCTGCGGCAAGTGCGGTTGGCCACGGGATGACCGAGATGAAGAGCAGGAAGGCCAATGTGCGTTCCAGGAATCGACGGTCGATGGAACGGACTGCGCCCATCATTCCGTGGTGCTCGATCCACAGGATGCCGAGCGTGACGAACGATACGAGGTAGGCCACGTAGGAGGGCCACTGCTGGAGAAGGTCGTGGACGAGCTGCGTCGAGTGCTGCGGCTTTGGCAGATCCAGCACGAGGAGTGTGATCGCAATCGCGAATACGCCATCGATCAGGGCGTGGAGTCTGCTCGGTCCCAACTGGTGTCACCCACTCCCTCGCCTGGATGGTGCATTCCGGCCAGAACGGATGTTAGAGCCCATGGCGAACCCCGAATGGCTTCTGTCGGTGTGCCATCCACCCGGCGTCTAGTGATACCCCACCGGATCGAGCGCCTGCTCGCAGTGGATCGCCGTCCACCGACCGTGCGCAACCGTGTGGGCACAGTCGGCGGGTCCGGTCAGCTCTCCGACCGCCGAGAATCCGCATCTTCGTGGTACGGCGGGAGCCGATGATCTGTGCTCAGGCAATCCAGGCAGCAGCCTGCCGGCCCCGGGCCAACACGTCCGCAGACGCCCATTTCATGATGCCGATGGCACGTCCCGCATGGGACACGTCGTGTCGAGTGCAGAACCGCGACTGACTGAGGGTGAGTCAGGCGCATCCGGGAGCCGGCGGCACCGGCTCCTCGGTCATTGCCCCCGGAACCGGCCCAGGCCTGTCCGGGCTTCCCCGACGGGCGGACGTCGACCGACTACGACTGGCTCTCGTCGTCACGCCGAGGCTGCATTCTCCGGCGGGTGGTACCAGACCGAGCAAGCCCCCCCGGGGGGTCGGCGGCGACGGGCGGTATCCGATAGGTGTCGAGGTCTGGCGCGGGTGGGTGTCCGGTACCCCTACGTCGCCATCCCGACGATCGGCTTGTTGAGGAGGAGGTTGCCGGCCGAACCATAGAACCCGGCGTCGCCGTAGTTGAAGATCCCCCCGTCGGAAGCGACCATCCAGTAGCCCTTCCCGTCGAATGTCGGGGCCATGCCGACGATGGGCTTGTTGAGCACGATGTTTCCGGTCGAGCCCAGGTAGCCGGCGTTTCCGTAGTTGAAGATCCCCCCGTCGGAGGCCACCATCCAGT
>PMFY01000026.1:2023-3414 GCA_003157945.1 Acidimicrobiaceae bacterium
GATCGGCTTGTTCAGGTGGATGGCACCGGCCGACCCCCAGAAGTGGGCGTCACCGAAGGCGAAGATCCCTCCGTCCGACGCCACCAGCCAGTATCCCTTGCCGGTCGGAGTCGGGGCCATCCCCACGATCGGCTTGTTGAGGGTGATGTTGCCCGTCGAACCGTAGAAGCCGGCCTTGCCGTAGGCGAAGACCCCCCCGTCCGAGGCGACCAGCGCGTAGCCCAGGTTGCCCGGCGTCTGTTGGCCGCCGGACTGGCAGTTGGCGCCGGAGGGTGCCGTCCAGGTCAGCTTGATGCCGAAGTTCGCCGGGGTGGGGCTCAACCCGGTGAAGTTGACGACGAACTGGGGAAGGGCGATCTTGCTCACGATGTTGATGCCGCTCAGGTCGGCGGTCCCGAGTCCGTCGAGCGGGACGGTCGGGAGTCCGGCGACCGGGTTCCCCTGGTTGTCCTCGAACGAGACCGATCCGGATGTGTAGGTGCTGCGCGGTGGACCGGTGATCTGCAGGGACGTGTAGGCGGCCGGTTGGCAGGACTTGTCCTGCACCACCAGGGCATCGGAACGGACCCGCAGCGGCCCGTGCGGACAGGCACCGCCGGTGGTGGCGTCGAAGTTCTGGATCTCGCTCGTACCGCTGTCGGCGTCGACCCAGATGCAGTTCGGGCGCTGGGGATCGGCGTTGACGGTGTACAGCCCGACCAGTGAGGGCGGGGTGAACTTCTTCGGGTACCCGGGACAGGCGGCACTGGTCGTGTAGTTGTAGCAGGCCACCGACGAGGAGCCGGAAACGGGCACGTAGACGGAGTTCCCGATCGTGAGTGCGGGCCCGTTGTCGGAGTTGCTGGTGCCGATGGCGCTGTGGAAGTTGACCGGGGTGGTCAGCGGGGCCCCGGTCAGGTCGAAGCACTTGTTGGCGCCGATGGCCAGGCAGACGCCTTCCACGGTGCCCGAGGTGCTGTAGGCCGGGACCGGCGGCCCGGCGATGCCGGGGATGCCGTTCGGCCAGGTCCCGGTGCACGGCACCAGGTTGACGGCGTCGAAGCACGTCAGGTGGCTCTTGGAGGCGTCGGCCACCTGGGGGAAGAGGTCCGTGCCGGCCTGGCCCATCGCTCCGGCGACGCCGAACGTGGCCGGGACGATGCCCTTGGGGAAGACGGTGTAGGGCTGCGCGGGGCAGGCCGCCGCGGTGGCGATGTTGAAGCAGAGCATGGTGTTCTGCGTGCCCGTGTCGGAGCCGGCCACCTCGTTGAACGCGAACCAGTTGGATCCGACGAGCACGGGATTGGAGAGGCCGGCGAACTCGCCGATGGGGGCGTCCCCGGGAGCGGACAGCGGCGTGAACCCGCAGAACAGGCTCGTTCCGGGCGCCGCGACCGGCTGGGTCGTGTCGA
>PMFY01000026.1:3467-3617 GCA_003157945.1 Acidimicrobiaceae bacterium
CTTGTGGTGGTTGACGTTGAAGACCTGGGTCTTGCTGAGCGCCACCGCCCACCCGTCGTTGTTGGTGGTCGCCGGGTACTGGGACGGCAACGGCCCGGGCACGACGGTGTCGGCCTGGTACGTCACGTTGCCCGCGGCGGCGGCCACGGC
>PMFY01000449.1 GCA_003157945.1 Acidimicrobiaceae bacterium
GTGAGGTTGATGCCGCAGGCGTCCATGAAGCGGAGCGCGCTGTCGATCCCCTCGGCGATCGCCTCGAAGCGACGTCCCTCCGTCGAACTGGCGACGAACTCCTGGTTCCAGGCGTGGATCTGGCTGAGATCGGCGAACCCGCCCTTGGTGAACGCCCGCAGCAGGTTCAGGGTGGCCACGGCCTGCTCGTAGGCGGTGACGAGCCGGCCGGGGTCGGGCACCCGCGCCGCCCGCTCCGGTAGATCGTCGTTGACCATGTGGCCGCGGAACGAGTCGATGACCTCGTCGCCCACCTGCTCGGTGGGTGAGCTGCGGGGCTTGGCGAACTGACCGGCGATCCGGCCGACCTTGACCACGGGCAGGCCGGCGCCGTAGGTGAGGACGACGGCCATCTGGAGGATGACCTTGAGCTTGTCCCGGATGCCGTCGGCGGTGAACTCGGAGAACGACTCGGCACAGTCGCCGGCCTGGAGCACGAAGGCGCGGCCCCCGGCCGCCTGGCCGAGCGAGCGGGTCAGGTGACGAGCCTCGCCCGCGAAGACCAGGGGCGGCAGACCGGTCAGCCTGGCGTGGACCTGCTTGAGGGCGGCCTCGTCCGGCCAGTTCGGCTGCTGGGCGGCCGGTCGGGCGCGCCAGGTGTCCGGAGCCCAGGGCTCGACGGCGTCGGAGGTCGGGTTCGCAGGTGCCACCCCCACAGCGTAAAGCCTCCGGCTCTAGGCTCGGGACATGACTCCCTTCCGCTTCGGCGTGCAGCTGTCGAACGCCTCCTCGGGTGCCGCGTGGCGGGACCTCGCACGGTCCATCGAGGGCCTCGGCTACTCGAGCCTGTTCATCCCGGACCATTTCGAGGACCAGTTCGGCCCCCTGGTCGCCCTGACCGTGGCCGCCGAGGCGACCACGGACCTGAAGGTCGGCTCGCTGGTCTTCGGCAACGACTACCGGCATCCCATCGTCCTGGCCAAGGAGATCGCCACTCTGGACCTGCTGTCCGAGGGCCGGGTCGAATTCGGCCTCGGGGCGGGATGGATGACGACGGACTACGAGCAGTCGGGGATCACCAACGACCCTCCCGGCGTGCGTATCTCCCGGATGGCCGAGTCGCTGGCCGTGATGAAGTCGCTGTGGTCCACCGGTGCGGCGACGCTGGCCGGCGAGCACTACACGATCACCGGGGCGGTGGGTGCGCCGCTGCCCCACAGCCGTCCCCACCCACCCATCATCATCGGCGGGGGAGGCCGGCGGGTGCTGGGCATCGCCGCACGCGAGGCGGACATCGTCGGGGTCAATCCGAGCCTGGCCGCGGGCTACGTCGGCCCCGAGGTGCTCGAGACCACCACGGCCGAGTACTACGACCAGCGGATCGGATGGATCCGTGAGGCGGCCGGGGACCGGTTCGACGACCTCGAACTGCAGTGCCTGACCTTCCTGGTCCAGATCGTCCCGGACCGCGAGGATGCGGTCGAGCGGCTGGCGTCGATGATGGGGGTCACCCCGGAGCAGGTCGACGGCTCGCCCATCGCCCTCGTCGGGACGATCGAGCAGATCGCCGAGCGGCTGGTGGAGCGTCGTGCGCGGTTCGGGTTCTCCTACATCGTCGTCCACGAGGCGGAGATGGAGGCGTTCGCTCCGGTCGTCGCGGCACTGGCGGGCACCTGACGTGACCCGTCCGGGCCCGCGCATCGGGCTCTTCGGGGGCACGTTCGATCCCGTCCACACCGGTCACGTCGAGGTGGCGGAGTCCGTTCGTTCGGCGCTCGGGCTGGACCGCATGCTGGTGGTCGTGGCCAATGACCCCTGGCAGAAGCACGACCGACCGGTGAGTCCGGCCGAGGACCGCTTCGCCCTCGTGGCCGCGGCGCTGGAGGACCGTCCGGGTCTGGAGGCCTCGCGCATCGAGCTGGACCGGGGTGGTCCGTCCTACACCATCGACACGGTCCGGACGATCCTCGCCCACGAGCCCGACGCCGAGGTGCTGCTCGTGGTGGGGGCCGACGTGGTGGCCTCGATCGACACCTGGCACGACCACGAGGCCCTCCGCGGGCTGGTCACGCTGGCCGTGGTCGATCGACCCGGTGTGGCGATGACCGACCCGCCATCCGGGTGGCGCTCTGTCCGCGTGGCCTGTGCGCCCGTCGACGTCTCCAGCACGGCCCTGCGGTCGGCGCTCGAGTCGGGGGAGCCGGTCGACGGACTGGTGCCCGATGCCGTGATCCGTTGCATCGCCGAGCGCGATCTGTACGCTAAGGGCAGATGACCGTGCGGCTGACCCCCAGCGAGTCCGACAGCAGCCCCTCCGCACCGGTCGCCGCCCCGACGGCCCCCCGTGAACCACCGGCTCCGCCTCCCGGATCGACTCCACCCTCCACGGATGCGGGCACCACGGCCCCCGTCGCCCGCGTGGCCGCGGCCCCGGCGGGCACCGACGGCGTAGCTGGCACCGTCGCCGCGGCTCCCGCAGGCACCGAACCGGCGCCCGCAGGGGCCGTCGAGCCCGACACCGCCCCGGGCGTGCCCGATCCTGTCACCACGGAATCCCGAGTCGCCCTGCGGGAGGCCAGGCGGGCCCGTCGACGGACCGCCTGGCTGTGCGCTGCGGTTGTGGCCCTGGCCCTGGCCCTTACCATCGTGGTGGTGAGCCTCGCCCGCATCCGGCCGATCCCACAGTCGTCGGCGGCGGTCACCACCGCGGTCACCGTCCACATCCTCGTCCCGTCCGTCCCGACCCCCGGCGCAACGGCGCCAGAAGGAGGCACCCCTTGACCACCACCGACCAGACCCCGGTCCCGGGCGCCCAGCTGCCCGACATCCCCGACGAGTGCCTGGTGGCCGCCCGTGCCGCCGACGCCAAATCGGGGGAGGAGACCGTCATCCTCGCCATGGGCGACCTCCTCGGGGTGACCGACGCATTCGTCGTGACCAACGGACGCAACACGCGTCAGGTGCGGACGATCGTCGACGAGGTCGAGCGGCAGGTGAAGGAGCGCAGCGGGCGGTCACCCGCCCGTGTCGAGGGGCTCGACGACGCCTACTGGGTGCTCATGGACTACGGCGATTTCCTGGTCCACGTGTTCATGGACGAGGCCCGGTCGTTCTACGACCTCGAACACCTCTGGAACGACGCGCCCCGGGTGGCCTGGGCCCTCGCCGCCTGATCCGGACCCCGTCCGCCTGCGCCCGTCAGGGCAGGGGCGCCTGAGGCGCGAAGTCCGCTCGGGCCACCGGACCGGGAACCTGGGCGCCGGCGGCGGTCGGCACCTCGATGCCCTTGCCGGCGATCTCGAACGTCACCCCGGTCACCCCGGGCTGCTGGGTGAGGGTGTAGACCACCTGGGCGATCGCCAGGGTCTGGTCGGGGCCGACGACCTGGATCGGGTTCGTCGTGAAGTCGACGGTGGCCACGCCGGTCGCACCCGCCAGGCCCACCTGGACCCCGGTGCGGTTGAGGAACGACTGGATGCCGGACGCCGATTCGGTGGACGTCGGGCCCGCCAGCAGTGCGCCCATCACCTGGGTGAGCGACGCCGGCACCGCGACCTCCCGGGTGGCCGCCACGAGGTGCCCGCTGGGCGCGACCAGGTAGATCTGTTCGGCCACGCCGACGGCCGGCGGTGTCCCCGCCAGGGTGGTCGTCGTGGTGGGCGGGTTGAGCAGGTGGTAGGGGACGTCCGACTTGGCGATGGGCGTGGGCGACGTCGCCGTCGGGATCCCGCAGGCGGAGAGGCCGAGCGCCAGGCCGACCACCGCCAGGTGGGCCGCCCGTCGGCGGGCCCCGATCAATGGATCTCCTCGGCGGCCAGCGGCCCGTCGTGGCCGGGGGGAGTCGGGTGGAGGGGCAGCTCGACGACGAAGCGGGTGCCACACCCCGGGCCGGGCTCGCTCCACACCCGGCCGCCGTGCAGGCGGACGTGCTCGGCCACCAGCGACAGTCCGAGCCCGGTGCCTTCGCCCGCGGCCCGGTGTCCGGCACGGGCTCCCCGGTAGAAGCGCTCGAACAGGTGACCGCGCTCGGTGTCGGCCACCCCGGGACCCTGGTCCTCCACCACCACCCGGATGGCGGTGGCGGGGACGTGGTGCCCGGGAGACACGGCCGGCTGGCGCTCGACCAGCACACGGGTCACCCCTCCGGCGTACTGGGTGGCGTTCTCGACGAGGTTGGCCATCACCCGCTCGAAGCGGCGCTTGTCGACACGCAGGCGGAGGCCCTCGACTCCGGAACCGACATCCACCGGGAACGTGACCGGTCGGCGCACGCCGTCCTCGTCGACCAGGGCAGCGGCGGCCACGGCCCGACGGACCAGCTCGCCGGGGTCGACCTCGTCGAGGGACAGCTCGGCCGAGCCGGCGTCGAACCGGGAGATCTCGAGCAGGTCGTCGACCATCCGTGTGAAGCGCCGGAGATCGCCGTCGAGGAGGTCGAGTGCCCGCTGCGCACGGGGGGCGAGCTCGTCGCGGTGGCCCTCGATCACCGAGACCGTGGCGGCCAGCGTGGTGAGCGGTGACCGGAGCTCGTGGCTCACGTCGGAGGTGAACCGCGCTTCACGCTCGATGCGGTCCTGGAGGTTGGCGGTCATCCGGTTGAACGCCGAGGCCAGCTCCTCGAGGTCGGCGTCGTCGCCGGCGTCCACCCGGGTGTCGAGCTGGCCGTCGGCGATGGCCACGGCCGCGTCGGTCAGGCCGGCGAGGGGCCGAAGGGCACGGGAGCTGGCCCAGCGACCGACGGCGGCGCCCGCCAGGGTGGTCACCAGGGCCGCGCCGGCCAGGGCGAAGGCCAGTGCCCGGAGGGTGCCGGCCAGCTCGTCCAGGGAGAAGACCTCGAAGTAGGCGGCCCGGACGGCCGGCAGCGGGACCCCGATGACCTCCTGTGTCGTTCCGGCGAGGGTGAAGCGCTGGGTGGCCGGCGTGCCGGACAGCACCAGGGCGCGCTCACCCGCGGGGATGGCGCTCTGGCCGACGGAGATCGACGTGGCGTACCACTGGCCGCCCGTGCGCAGGACCGAACGCGAGCCGGGCAGGGTGTCGACCGATTCGACCAGCTGGGTGACGTCGGTGGCGGGTGAGCGCAGGGCGTTCTGCACCAGGGCGGCGTTGGCGAATGCCTGGCGCTGCTCGGTCGCCTGCCGCTCGCTCAGGAACGTGGCCCGGGCGGTGAAGTCGGCGGCAGT
>PMFY01000460.1 GCA_003157945.1 Acidimicrobiaceae bacterium
CGCCGTCGAGGTAGAGGACGCCTCCGGACGCGGCCAGCTGCATCTGGGTGAGTGCGGCATCGGCGCCCAACTCGTCCACGTCGGCGCTGTAGGTGCTGAGCCGGAGCAGTGCCCGCACCACGGCGTCGGCGTCCGGGCGCAGACCGAGTCCCTCGAGCCAGGAGCGGGTGGCGACCCCTTCCAGGGCGTCCGCCGACCTCCGGGGAAGCCGGCTGAGGACGCCGGCCAGTCGGACCCTGCTGCGGACACCGAGCAGCGTGGTCCGCAGCAGGGTCCCGGGGCCCGTGGGGAGTCGGTGGTGCCGCTCACCGGCCCGGGCTCCCGGCGTCGACGGCCCGCCGGTCGGCGGCTCCGCCCTCGGCCCGGATGCGGTCCCGGACCGCCTCGCGTTCGCGGTCCGAGCCCTCCCGTTCGACGTGGTCGAGGGCCACCCGCACCAGGGTCCGGGTGAAGTGGTGGCCGACCAGGGTGTTGACGGCCGGGAGGAGCTCGGCGTACGCCTGCAGCAGGCCGTCCACCGCGTCGGCGGCCCCGGCCGGGTCGCCGTGGGTGAGCGCGTCGGGCCGGGATCCGGTGCGCAGCGGGTCCCGGACGTGGCGGGCGAACAGCTCCACGGCCTGGCGGGCGGTCGCCTCCGTGGCCTCGTTGTGGCGCCGCGCCAGGTCGAGGAGGTCGGTCAGCGGGATGCCCCACTCGAGCAGTCGCAGACCGGCCCGCGAGGCGTCCACGTCCTCGTCGGTGTACCGCTCCTGGCCCGCCACCCGGGTGGGGATGAGGAGACCCTCCGCCTCGAGGGCCTTCAGCAGGGCGAGCGGCATCCCGGTGACGTCGGCCAGCTCGGCCAGGGTGAGCAGCGTCGACCGCTCGCCCCCGGCGCCGTCGGCGACCACACCGGGGTCGGCGCCTCCGGCCGCCGGGGTGACGCCGGTCAGCTGGCCCAGCAGCGCCTCGTCGGCGGCGTCGAGCTCGCCCGACACCAGGCGGGCGATGGTGGCCAGGGTGAACCCCCGCTGCTGCAGCGACCGGATCCGGCCGAGACGCTCGAGGTGCTCGTCGCCGTACCAGGCGATCCGTCCCTCGCGGCGGGGCGGGGCCAGCAGGCCCTTGGACTGGTAGTACCGGATGGTGTCCACCGACACGTCGGCCTGCGCCGAAAGCTGCTCGACCCGCATCTCCATGCACCCACTCTAGGAGTGTCTGCTCGTATTGTCGGAGCACGCACACCCACAGTGGGCCTGACCTGCACCTATGGGCGGGCCCCCGGCCCGACCGGCGCCGGGTGGGTCGTCCCGTCAGGCGTAGTAGCGGTAGACCACCTGGGCCACACAGCTCGGCTTGGGCGCGCCCTCGGTCTCGAGGGTGAGATCGAGCACGACCTGCACCCCGCCGGTGACGTCCTCCACCTCGGCGACGGCGGCCCCCAGCCGGAGCTTGCTGCCGACCATGACCGGGGACGGGAAGCGCACCTTGTTGCAGCCGTAGTTGACGCCCATCGAGATGCCCTCGACCACGAGGACCTCACCCAGGAAGACCGGCGCCAGGGCCAGGGTGAGGTACCCGTGCGCGATGGGCCCGCCGAAGGGACCGCTCTTGGCCGCCTCGGGGTCCACGTGGATCCACTGGTGGTCGCCGGTCGCGTCGGCGAAGAGGTTGACCTGCGCCTGGTCGACGACGTGCCATCCGGAATAGCCGAGGTGCTGTCCGACGAGGTCGTTGAACGCTGCGATGCCCTGCACGGTGGTTGCCATGGGCCCGACTGTAGGGGAGCGCCGAGGCGACGGACCACCCGGCGTCGCCCGCTCTGAGGCCGGCCTACGGTCGGCGCGCAGTGCCTCCTCACCGGCGACGGGTCGGTACGATCGTCGCGTGTACGAGGAACACCAGCACCGGAACATCAGCGGCGGCGGGGCCCGCGCCGCCGTGTTCGGGATCAGCGACGGTCTGGTGTCCAACGTCTCGCTGATCCTCGGCATGGCCGGCGCCCACGCGTCGGCCGGGTCGGTGCGCCTGGCCGGCATCGCCGGGCTCGTCGGCGGCGCGTTCTCGATGGCCACCGGCGAGTACGTGTCCATGCGGGCCCAGTCCGAGCTCATGGAGCGCGAGCTCGACGTCGAGCGCCGGGCGATCCTGGCCGATCCGGAGGACGAGCGGCGGGAGCTCGCCGCGCTCTACCGCAGTCGCGGCGTCGAGCCGGACATGGCCGACGAGCTGTCGGTCAAGATGATGCGCGATCCCGACCTGGCCCTCGAGACCCACGCGCGCGAGGAGCTCGGCTTCGCCCCGGGCGAGACGGGCAATCCGATCCAGGCCGCGCTGTCCTCCTTCGTGATGTTCGCCCTGGGGGCGTTCATCCCTCTGCTGCCGTGGCTGATCACCAGCGGCACGAAGGCCACGCTGTGGTCGATCGGCCTGGGTGCGGTGGCCTCGCTGGCCGTCGGCGCCGCCCTGTCGATCTTCACCGGGCGGTCCTGGCTCTGGTCGGCGTCCCGCCAGTTCCTGATCTCGGCGGGGGCGGCCGGGGTCACGTACTCCATCGGGCACCTGGTCGGCACCCACTAGGGGCGCGCCCGGTCGGGCTCAGCCGTCGACGGATCCGCGGAGGTAGGCCCGGTCCACGTGATGGGTGGTGAGCCCCAATGAGCGGTAGAGGGAGACCGCGGGGGCATTGGCCGCATCGACGTAGAGCATCCCGTCCGTCAGGCCCGCCGCGGCCAACCAGTCGAATCCCGCCTCGGTCAGCGCCCGGCCCCAGCCCCGCCCGTGGAAGTCGGGGTCGACGCCGATGACGTAGATCTCGCCGAGCGGCGGCTCGCCGGCGTGGACCTTGGTCCAGCACGAGCCGGCGATGCGTCCGTCGGCCTCGAGGACCCGGAACCCGTCGGCGTCGAACCAGGGCTCGTGCTCCCGTTCCCGCAGGGTGGGCAGGTCCCAGTGGCCCTGCTCGGGGTGGTCGGCGAAGGCACGGTTGTTCTGTGCGAGCCAGCCCTCCTCGTCGTCCCCCACCCGGAACGCCCGGGTGGTCACGGGTGGGTGGGCCGCGCGCCCCTCCCGACCGGGTAGGGGGAGGGCGCAGCGCAGCTGGAGCAGGTCGCGCTCGACGCGGAAGCCCCGGGTCCGGGCCCGCGCGTCGTCGTCGGCGCCGGCGTGGGTGACCCACCACCGCACCGGCGACCCGTCCGGCCGGCCGGACGCGGCCAGGGCGGCATCGGCCAGCCGCCCGAGCAGCGGCCCGTCCTCCTGGCCGGTCGACCCGAGCGCCACGACCTCGAGCGTGGGTACCCGGCCGTCGCCGCCGCCGTCCACCTGGGCCCAGCCGAGCAGCGCCCCGTCGTCCGCCCGGCGGGCGGAGGCGGCCACCAGGTCGCCGTCGTCTCGGGCTGCGGCATCGAGGGCGCGCAGCCGGCTCTCGCTCAGGCCGGCATGTCCACGGCTCGCCGTCTGCCGGGCCAGGAGGTCGCGCACCTCGTCGGGCATCCCGGGTCCCACCGATGCCACGACGTCCAGCACCGGTGCCTCCACGGGAGAGAACCTACCAACGTTGGTGCCGGCGGCATCCGGTAGCCTCCGCCCATGGGCCGACCCCGCACCCCCGCCGGTCGGGCGCGCGTCGTGAACGAGCGGCTGGCCGAGGCCTTTCCGGGGAGCGCCGCCGAACTGTGCGCCCTCGACCATGCCGACCCGTTCCAGCTCCTGGCGGCCACGATCCTCTCGGCCCAGTGCACGGACGAACGGGTCAACGCGACCACCCCCGGTCTGTTCGCGCGCTTCCCCGACGCCCCGTCGCTCGCCGCGGCACCCGTCGACGAGGTCGAGGCCCTGATCCGACCCACCGGCTTCTTCCGGGCGAAGACCCGTAGCCTCCTCGGCATGGCGGACGCGGTCGTCGAGCGGTTCGACGGGAAGGTGCCGACCCGGATGGAGGACCTGGTGACCCTGCCCGGCGTCGGCCGCAAGACGGCCAACGTCCTCCGCAGCGTCGCCTTCGACCTGCCCGGACTGCCGGTGGACACCCACGTCCAGCGCCTGGCGCGCCGCCTCGGACTGACGGACGAGACCGACCCGGTCAAGGTCGAGCACGCGCTCGGGACCATGGTGCCGGCGGGTGAGCGGGGGGTCTTCAGCCTGCGCCTGATCCTGCACGGGCGGGCGACCTGCCGGGCCCGGTCGCCCCGCTGCACGGGCTGCCTGCTCGCCGACATCTGCCCGTCGGCGGGGCTCGGGGGCGCCGTGGCGGCGGCCTGACCCGTGGATCAGGGCGGGCGCGGCACGGGGTGGGGGAGCCGCCGACGGGCGCGACACCGGGACGCCGGCCGTTTCGAAGTTCCTGGTGGAACACGTGTTTACGCCCGGAAGGTCCATCTGTCGTCTATCGCAGTCGTGGCGATGGATTCCGCAGCAGACGGTCGGAGAACACACGAAATCCATGGCGGGGCGTCCGCTTCCGGAATTTCTCGCACGCGGGTGACTGGCATGTGCGCGGGATTTGTGATGAGATGAATGGCGAACCAGTTCCCGCCAACTGGTTCCACAGAGTAGGGATCGGGATCCGCCGCCCGACCTGCTCGCGCGAAGGCACCCTTCGGGGTGCCTTCGCCGCGTCCGGGCACGGATCCCCAGGTGAGCTTCCGGTGCACGCTCCCGGACGGGCCGGGGTCAGCGGCGACGGAGGGCGAGCGCGAGCCGGGACAGGCGGCGGTTGGCGCTGGCCAGCGACCGCTCGATGGCGAACAGCTCGCGCGCCGTCTCCTCGTCCTTGGCCGTGTCCGCCGCCTCCGCGTGCACCGTGACCCGGCGGGTCAGCTCGTCGAGCGCGGTGGCGAGGGAGGACAGTTCAGCGGAGGTGGCGGCCATGGTCCGATCATGGCATCCGCCGGGGCCATCGACCGCCGTCGCCCGGCACCACACCCCCCCGTCGGGGGCTCCGGGGGCCGGGTGGGCGTCCGGTAGCATCGACGGGCCATGGCCCTGCGACGACTCGACCTACGCGGCTTCGACGGTGACCGCCGGGCGCTGTCCGACCTGCTGCCGCGTCCGGTGGACGAACAGGACCGGTCGTCGGCGGCGGTGGCGGCCATCATCGCCGACGTCCGGACCGACGGCGACGCCGCCCTGCGTCGACTGACCGCCACCTTCGACCGCGTGGAGCTGGATGAGCTCCGCGTCCCGACCGGGGAGATCAGCGCCGCCCTGGCCCGCATCCCGCACGATCTGCAGGAGGCCCTCGACGTCGCCCACGACCGGATCCTGGCGTACCACGCGCACGAGGCGTCCGACGCGCCCGACGACTTCACGAACGGTGGGATCACCGTGCGCCACCTGATCCGGCCCGTCGCCCGCGCCGGCTGCTATGCACCGGGTGGACGCGCCCGCTATCCGTCGACCGTCCTGATGTGCGCCGTGCCCGCCCACGTGGCCGGGGTGCGCGAGATCGTCCTGTGCGTGCCGCCGGGCCCCGACGGCCGGGTGGACGACGCCACGCTGGCGGCCGCGGCCGTGGCGGGCGTGACCGAGGTCTACGCCGTGGGCGGGGCCCAGGCCGTCGCCGCCATGGCCTACGGAACGGAGTCCATCGCCGCCGTCGACGTCATCGTCGGTCCGGGCAACCGCTATGTGGCCGAGGCCAAACGGCAGGTGTCGGGCGTCGTCGGGGTCGCCTCGGCGTTCGCCGGGCCCTCCGAGGTGGTCGTCATCGCCGGACCCGACACGCCCAGTGAGCTGGCCGCCATCGACCTGGTGGTCCAGGCCGAGCACGGTCCCGACGGGCTCGCCTGGCTCATCACCTGGTCCGAGGAGCTCATCGACCGGGTGGATGCCGCGGTGGACCGGATCGTCGCCGCGTCGCCGCGACGGGCGGACCTCGAGGCCACACTGGGATCGGGGGGCTACGCCGTCCTGGTGGACGGTCCGAAGCGTGCCTGTGCGGTGTCGAACGTGGTGGCCCCCGAG
This sequence comes from Acidimicrobiaceae bacterium, assembly GCA_003157945.1. The sequence goes on from PMFY01000460.1 coordinate 5,947, forward strand.
CACCTCGAGATCCTCACCGACGACGCCCCGTCGCTCCTCTCGCACATCGACTCGGCGGGCGCGGTCTTCCTCGGGACCAACGCCCCGGCCAGCATCGGCGACTACCTGGCGGGACCCAACCACGTGCTGCCGACGAACCGGACGGCCCGTTTCGCCAGCGCCCTGCGGGTCGACGACTTCCGCAAGCACATCCACGCCGTGAGCCTGACCGACGAGGCCGTGCGCGCCCTCGGTCCCCACGTCGAGACCCTGGCCGAGACGGAGGGCCTGCCGGCCCACGCCCAGTCGGTCCGGCTGCGGTGGCCGGGATGACGGGCGGGCTGCCACCCGTCCGCCCGGATCTGGCCGCGCTGGAGGGCTACCACTCGGCCCAGGTGGACGTCGACGTCCGTCTCAACACCAACGAGTCGCCGCTGCCGCCGCCCGAGGCGTGGCGGCGGGAACTGGCCGAGGCCGTCACCGCCATCGACTTCAACCGCTATCCGGACCGCGCGGCCGTGGAGCTCCGCCAGGCCCTGGCCGACAGCCACGGCGTGACGCTCGACGAGATCTTCTGTGCCAACGGGTCCAACGAGGTGCTCCAGTGCCTGCTGCTGGCCTACGGCGGGCCCGGGCGCACCGCGGCGCTGTTCGAGCCGACGTACACCCTGCACCGCCACATCGCCCGGATCACCGGGACGTCGGTGGCGGCCGGCGCCCGGCGGGACGACTTCGCGCTGGACCTCGACGTCGTGGCCGAGGTCGTGGCCGCGTCCGACCCCGTGCTCACCTTCCTCTGCTCGCCCAACAACC
>PMFY01000163.1:0-2654 GCA_003157945.1 Acidimicrobiaceae bacterium
CCGCCCGCAGGCCCGAACGGGCCGACTGCGGAAGCGAAGGTGACACCAGCATACAGGTTCCGGGCGGAGCGCGGCAACCACCCGGCGGCGGGGCCGTCAGGTCGGCCCGGCCGCCCCCGTCACAGCGAGAGTTCGCGGAGGACGGCGCCGAGGTCGGCCTCGACCACCGTGGGCACGCTGATCTGACTGATGGCGATGTCCGGGTCCTTCAGACCGTGACCGGTCAGCACGCAGACCACGGTCGACGCCGGGCCCACGCCGTCGGGCAGGCCGTGGGTCAGGATCCCGGCCACGGACGCCGCCGAGGCCGGTTCGCAGAACACCGACTCCTCGGTGGCCAGGAAGCGGTACGCCTCCAGGATCTCGTCGTCGGTGACCGCGGCGATGCCGCCGCCCGACTCCGACGCGGCCGACGTCGCCCCGTACCAGCTGGCCGGGTTGCCGATCCGGATGGCGGTGGCCACCGTGTCGGGGTGCTCGATCGGGTGTCCGGCCACGATGGGTGCGGCGCCGGCGGCCTGGAAGCCCAGCATCCGCGGCAGCCGGGTGGACCGGCCCGCCTCCTTGAACTCCAGGTAGCCCTTCCAGTAGGCGGTGATGTTCCCGGCGTTGCCGACCGGGATGCAGTGGACCTCGGGGGCGTCGCCGAGCTGGTCGACGATCTCGAAGGCCCCCGACTTCTGCCCCTCGATCCGGTAGGGGTTGACCGAGTTGACGACGGTCACGGGCGCCTTGTCGCCGAGCTCCCGGACGATCTCGAGCGCCTGGTCGAAATTGCCGCGCAGCTGCAGGACCTTGGCCCCGTGGATCAGGGCCTGCGCGAGCTTGCCCAGTGCGATGTGGCCCTCGGGGATGAGCACGGCGCAGGTCAGGCCGGCCCGGGCGCTGAAGGCGGCGGCCGAGGCCGAGGTGTTTCCGGTGGAAGCACAGACCACCGCCTTCGCCCCCTCCTCGACGGCCTTGGAGATGGCCATCGTCATGCCCCGGTCCTTGAACGAACCGGTGGGGTTGGCCCCCTCGATCTTCAGCAGGACACGTGCGCCGACCCGGGCCGACAGGCGCGGCGCCTCGAGCAGTGGGGTCCCGCCCTCGAGCAACGTCACGACCGGTGTGTCCGCGGTGACGGGCAGGAACTCCCGGTACTCCTCGATCACACCCCGCCAGGCCAGCGCCCGGTTGTCGCCGGTCACGCCGTCCCCACGATCCGCATCACGCCTCCGATCCGCTCGACCGCGTCGAGTCCTTCCAGGTCGGCCAAGGTGGCCCGCAGGTCTCCCTCCCGTGCCACATGGGTCACGAATACCAGTCGGGCACCCTCGCCACCGCCCTCCTGTTCGACCGACCGGATCGACACGCCGTGGGCACCGAACGCGGTGGTGACCGCGCCCAGGACGCCGGGGCGGTCGGCCACGTCCAGGCTCACGTAGAACCCGGCCTCGAGATCGTCGGCGGGCACCAGGTGGGCCGGCTGGCGGTCGGGGGCGGGGGCGGTCGTGCCGGCGAGCAGATTGCGCGAGGCGTCGATGAGGTCGCCCACCACTGCGCTGGCCGTGGGCAGGCCGCCGGCGCCCTGGCCGTAGAGCATGAGCTCGCCGGCCGCCTCGCCCTCGATGAAGACGGCGTTGAAGGCGTCGCGCACGCCGGCCAGCGGATGGGACGCGGGGACGAGCGCCGGGTGCACCCGCACCGAGAGACCCTCGGCCCCGGCGCGCTCGACGACGGCCAGCAGCTTGATCACGTAGCCGGCCCGGTCGGCGAAGTCGACGTCCCCGGCGCTGATACCGGTGATCCCCTCGCGCAGGACGGCGTCGTCGGACACGTCGTAGCCGAAGGCCACGCCGGCCAGGATGGCCGCTTTGGCCGCGGCGTCGAAGCCCTCGACGTCGGCGGTGGGGTCCCGTTCGGCCAGCCCCAGGGACTGGGCCTCGGCCAGCACCGACGCGTAGTCGGCCCCCTGCTCCCCCATCTTGGTGAGGATGAAATTGGTGGTGCCGTTCACGATGCCCATGACCCGGTGGATGCGCTCGCCGGTGAGGGACTCCCGCAGGGCCCGCACCAGCGGGATGGCCCCGGCCACAGCTGCCTCGTAGAGCAGGTCGACACCCCGCTCGCGGGCGAGCATCCGCAGGGCCACGCCGTCGGGCGAGGCGAGCAGTGCCTTGTTGGCCGTCACCACCGGCCGGCCCGAGTCGAGGGCGGCGCGCACCAGCCTGCCCGCAGGGTCGAGCCCGCCGATGAGCTCCACCACCACGTCGACGGACGGGTCGGCGACCAGGCCGGCGGCGTCGGCGGTCAGCAGTTCGCGGGGCACGTGGTCGGGCCGGGGGGCGTCGAGGTCGCCGACGGCGATCCCGGCGATCGAGAGCCGGGCCCCGGACTGGACGGCCAGCGCCTCGGCGCGGTCCTGCAGGATGCCCACCAGCGCCGCCCCCACGTTGCCGCAGCCGAGTACGGCGACACGTAGGGTCCGCTCTGTCGGGTGGGCCGAGGTCACCCGGTCACGCTACCGCTTCGCGAGGGGGGCGCCGCTCCGTCCCGGGCGGTCAGATGTCCAGGCGGACCAGGTCGTCGAAGGTCTCGCGGCGCACCACGGTCCGGGCCTGGCCGTCGGCCACGAAGACCACCGCCGGGCGCGGCACCTTGTTGTAGTTGGA
>PMFY01000163.1:2696-10470 GCA_003157945.1 Acidimicrobiaceae bacterium
CGGGGGTTGTCGCTCATCCCGCCGTCCACCGAGACGTAGGTCCGGTGGCCGGGCACGTCCTTGACCGTACCCACCCGGTAGAGCGTCAGCCCGGCGGCGGCCACGATGGCGCGGCCGGGCTCGGCCGTCACCCGCACCGAGTCGGCGATACCGGCCCGACGGCAGGCCGCCCGCACCGACTCGGCCCACTCGGCCATGGGGGGCGCCTGCTCGCCGTTGACGTAGGCCACACCGAGGCCACCACCGACCACGAGCTCGGGCAGACCGAGCGGGGCGAAGAAGCCAGCCAGCACGTCGATGGCCTGGGCGAACGGCTCCAGGGCGAAGACCTGACTGCCCAGGTGGGCGTGGATCCCCACGAACTCCACGACCCCTGCGGCATCGAGGTCGGCCAGTCGGGCCACGGCCCGGGCCGCCGCCCCCGACGACAGTCCGAAGCCGAACTTCGAGTCCTCCTGGCCGGTCCGCACGAACTCGTGGGTGTGGACCTCCACGCCCGGGGTGATGCGNNGGTCGATCTCGTCGAAGGAGTCCACGATGATGCGGCCGACCCCGACGGACAGGGCCGCCGCCAGTTCCTCGGTCGACTTGTTGTTGCCGTGCAGGACGAGCCGGTCGGCCGGCACGCCGGCCGTGAGGGCCACATGGAGCTCGCCACCGGTGGAGACATCGAGGCACATGCCCTCTTCATGGGCCAACTTCGCCATGGCGACGCACAGGAACGCCTTGGTGGCGTAGGCGACCCCGTCGCCCCAGGCGGCCACGGCCTCCCGACAGGCGGCGCGCAGGTGGGCCTCGTCGTAGACGAACAGCGGCGTGCCCTGGTGCTCGGCCAATTCGACCAGGTCGCAGCCGCCGACGCCGAGGTGACCGTCGGCGCCGATGCGGGCCGTGGTCGGGAGGAGGTCGACGTCGATCGGACCGGTCGGGACGGGCACGGTCACATCGCCTCGGGCGCATGCACCCCGAGGAGCCCGAGCCCGATGGCGAGCCCGATCCGCGAGGCCTCGACGAGCCACAGCCGGGCCTGGGCCAGGGCCGGGTCGACGTCGTCGGCCAGGATCGGGCAGTCGTGGTAGAAGCCGTGGAAGCACGAGGCCAGCCGGCGCACCCACGTGGTGACCTTGGTCGGCGCCCGGTCCACGGCGGCGTCCGCCACGACCTCGGGCAGCTCTTCCAGGCAGCGGAGCACTTCGAGCTCCCGGGGATGGGTGAGCAGCGACAGGTCGACGTCGACGAGCGGCGCCCGCACGATGCCGCGCTCGACCGCCTTGCGACCGACGCCGCCGATGCGGGCGCTGGCCATCTGGACGTAGAAGACCGGATTCTCGGCCGACTGCTCGCGGACGGCGGCCAGATCGAAGGTGGCGGCCTGGTCGAGCGAGCTCATCAGGCTGAGGATGCGGGTGGCGTCCGGGCCGATGTCGGCGATCACCGTGTCCAGGTCGATGGCGGTGCCCGCCCGCTTGCCCATCTTGACGGCCTCGTCACCGTCGACGAGCGACACCATCTGGCCGAGCTTCACCTCGAGGCGCGACGGGTCCACGCCCAGGGCCGTGACCCCGGCCACGAGGCTGGCGACCTGGCCGTGGTGGTCGGCCCCGAAGACGTCGATCACCCGGTCGAACCCGCGGATCAGGAACTTGTCGCGGTGGTAGGCCAGGTCGCCCGCCAGGTAGGTGGCGTCGCCGTTGGNNNTACCACTCGTCGAAGACGATGCCCACCGAGGCGAGCGTGGCCCTGATGCGCTCGAGGATGCGGTCCGCGGCCCAGCGTCCGGCCGTGGTGACGTCGTCGGGCCCGTCGTACTCCGCGGCCAGATCGGTGACGTACTGGCCCTGGTAGCCGCCTTCCGGTACCTCCTCACGGCGGTGGCGGGCCAGGAGGCTCGTCCCCAGCGTCCGGATCTGCCCGCCCGTGTCGTTGACGTAGTACTCGCGGCTGACCACGTGCCCGCTGCGGCCGAGCACCCGCGCCAACGCGTCGCCGTAGCTGCCCCACCACCCGTTGCCCACGTGGATCGGCCCCGTCGGGTTGGCGGAGATGAACTCGACCTGGACCGTCTCGCCGTGGCCGATGTCCGGGCGCGCGTACCCGTCCTCGCCCTGGGCGAGCACGGCGGCCAACGCCTCGTGCAGCCAGGTCTCGTCGAGCCGGAAGTTGATGAACCCCGGGCCGGCCAGTTCCACGGCCACCACGTGGTCCGGCAGCGTCCGTTCCAGCACCTCCACGAGCGCCGTGGCCAGGGCACGCGGGTTCGTCCCCACCTGCTTGGCCGTCACCAGTGCGACGTTGGTCGACCAGTCGCCGTGCTCCCGACGGGCCGGGCGCTCGAGATGGACGTCCGCGGGGTCGACGGCCAGGTCCGTGCCGCCCTCGGTGGCGACGGTGGCCACCGCGGCGGCGACGGCATCGGCCAGGCGGTCGCGGACGGGCCGGTAGGCGGGCGTAGGCGCCGGCGGGGCCGCGTGGTCGGTGGGCGGGGGTGCGGACATCGTGGCCCGAGGATACGCGGTCCCGGACGGGGCCACGGGAGGGCCAGGTCTCCCGCGCCCGCCGGTGGCACTAGAGTTGCCTCCTCGGAGTAACGGACGGACGGCACCAGCAGCCGCCGCCGCACCCCGTCTGCCCCTGTAGCTCAGCGGATAGAGCGTCGGCCTCCGGAGCCGAAAGCGCAGGTTCGATTCCTGCCAGGGGCACGTATCCCCCACCCCTCGTCCGCGTCCGGCAGGCCGCCCGCGGGCCCGGCACTGTCCCATGGTGAACCTCCGCCGAGCGCTACCTTCCGACATCCCGGTCCTCTGTGCGCTGCGCATCGAGTTCCTGGCCGAGCACCGGGGCGTCACACCGGACGACCTACCGGGGCGTCTGGCCGACGACACCCGGGAATTCTTCGTGGGGACCATGGCCTCGGGCCGGATGGTGACGTGGCTCGCCGAACAGTCCGGGAACCCGACCGGGATGGCGTCCGTCGTGGCCCACGACGTCCCGCCGCTGCCGGAGGACCCGCGCGCCCGCGAGGGCTACGTCATCAACATGTACGTCCGGCCCGGGTCCCGGGGCCGGGGGACCGGCCGCCGACTGCTCGACGCGTGTCTGGGTTCGGCCGGCGAACAGGGCTTCCGACGCTTCTACCTCTACGCCACGGCGTCCGGTCGCCCGATGTACGAGGACGTCGGCTTCGCCAACCACGCCGACTGGATGGTCCTGCAGGTCCCGGAGGTCTGACGGACCGTCGCAGGCGGACGCGGACGGGCATCCCCGGCCCGGATCAGCGGGGCCGGTCCACCAGTCGCGTCCCGTCCCACCACTGGACCGGACCACCGGGATTGTCGGGATTGCCGTACCAGCCGGGAGGGAGTGACACGGGTCCGGTCCGGCCGGGATCGTCCTCCCCCGGGGGAATCGGNNCGGGGACCGGGGGGCCGCCACCGGCGCCGCCGGGGCCGGCTGTTCCACCACGACCTCAGCGGCCGCAGGCACCTCCGCAGCCACGGGTGCGGACTCGACGGACGGTTCCGCGACCGGCGCCGGGGCGGCGACCGTCGACGCGGCACCGGCGGCCTGCCGGCGCTGCCGGACGGCCAGGACGAACGAACCGAGCAACAGGACGGCACCGAGCACGATCAGTCCGACACCCAGATGGGCGGCGACCGAGTAGGCGGCGCAGCCGCGGATCGTCACCTGGCTGTGGGTCAGGACGACGAGGTTGGTCGTGCAGCCCACCGACGACGGGCTGCAGAGGGCGAAGAGGACCGTGCCGACGCCGAGGGCGACGCCACCCCACAGGACGCACCGAGTCCACCCACGACCCCGTTCCATACCAGGCGAACCTAGTGGACCACCTGTGCCGTTCCGAGGTTCCCGGAAGCCGTCGCTACGGAGAGTGGGCGGGGCGCCCGAACGTCCCCTGACCTGCCCCCAGGCCCGGCCACGCCCGGTGGTGGAGTGTGGTCGATCGGACTACGTCATCAACCGTCGAGGCCCGTCTGTCGGACGGTCACGTTGAGGCGGCCGGGAAGGTCACCCACCACCGGGTCGTCGGTGCCGGGCAGCAGTTTAGGGACACCGTGAAAGGCCAGCCGTGCCGGCCCCCCGAAGACCACCACGTCGCCCGACTCGAGCGGCAGGTCGACCCACGGTCGCCCCCGGCCCGCGGCGTTGCCGAACCGGAACACCGCGCTCGCCCCGATGCTGAACGACACCACCGGCGCCACCACGACCTCGTCGGTGTCGGCGTGCATCCCCATCTTCGCCCCCGGCCCGTACCAGTTGACCAGCGCCACGTCGGGCTCGTAGGCGGCGGGGTCGTCGGCCACCGAGGGATCGTGCCGGGCCGCGCCGACGACCGCGCGCTTCGCCAGGTTCCCGAGCCACGACGGGAACGGCAGCGCACGGCCGCCGTCGCCGTCGTCCCGAGTACGCGAGTAGCGGTACGGATACCAGTGCCATCCCAGGCCGACCATGCGCACCGACATCGGGACACCGTTGCGCATGCGTGGCGGACGCGGTCCACCCGACGCGTCGGCCCAGGCGCGGCACCGCTCCACCAGTTCGACGCGCCGCTCGGGAGCCAACCGGCCCGGCAGCAGGACCACGCCGGGTACCGGCACATCCGGCGTACGGGGCAGGAGACGGTCCACCGGTCAGGTCGGGGTCGTGGACTCCTGCTTGGCCAGCCACCGCAGACGGGCGGCGCGGGCATCCCAGGAGTAGACCACCACGGTCTTGGCCAGTCGGTCGTGCCAGGCGTGCCGGTCCTTGTTGAGCAGGATGCCGAGGAACCCCAGGCCGAAGAAGAGGAAGCTGAGGGGCAGGGTGATCGTCCGGATGACCGCCTGGCGGGGGGTGATGGCGTCGCCGTCCTTGCCCACCACGCGGATCCCGAGCACGGCCATGCCGATGGTCTTGCCCCCGAGGGACCACTGGTAGGCGAAGTAGATGAACTCCCAGACGATGAGCCCGATCAGCGCCAGGAGCTGCCGGCTGCCCAGGTTGACCTGGTTGCCCGTCACCAGTTCGATGGCGAAGCTGAGTCCGGCGAGGGCCAGGGTGAAGATCCCCCACGAGGCGCCGACATCGGCGGCGAAGGCGACCAGTCGGGTGACCGCGCCGGCATAGTTGCCCTGCCGGCCGGCCACGGGTGGCGCGATCACCGGAGGCGCGCTCATCCCGTCGCCTCCACGGCGAGCGCCGGCACGGGCACCGGCGGGTTCACGAGCTTCGCCGGCCCGGGCGGCCAGTCCTCGCTGTTGCGGCGCAGGATCCGATTGACCCACCGGGCCACGAAGTCGTCGAGGCCGACCCCCTGGGCCCGGACGACGTCGAGTACCTCGGAGGCGACCCCGCTCGTGGAGTGGGCGATGATGGTCCCGAGTTCGGTCTGCTCCACCAGCTTGTCGATGTCGACCCGCTGGATGACCTGCTCGATGTCCACCCGCTCGATGATCGCCTGCACGTCGACCCGTTCGATGATCGCCTCGACGTCGACCCGGGCCACGATCTCGTCGACATCCACCCGGTCGATGATCTTCTGCACGTCGACCCGGTCGATGAGGCCGTCCACGTCCACCTTGGACACGATGGCGTCGATGTCGACCTTGGCCAGCAGGGCGTCCATGTCGACCTGGCCGACGATGGCGTTGATGTCGATGGCGTCGAGCACCAGGTTGACCACCCGCTCCGCGATCGACTCGACGAGCTGCTCCATCCGGCTCGCACCGGGGAGCGGGCTCACCGCGCGCTCCACCACGGGGTCCGGTCCATGACCCCCAGCTTCGCATCGCCCCGCGCCGGAGTCGGGGACTCCCTCACGTCGGGCGGCCCGCCGCCGTTCAGCCGGCGGCGTTCGCCTTCAGCACCTCGAGGGCGCGGTCGGCGTGGACGTTCATCCGCACCTCACTCTGGATGACGTCGAGCACGGTGAGGTCGGGTGCGATCACGAACGTGGCCCGCTTCACCGGCGTCAGCTTGGCGAAGCCGCGCCGGACACCGAACTGGGTGGCCACGGCCCCGTCCGGATCCGACAGCAGCGGGTAGTCGAACTGGTGCTTGTCCGAGAACTGCTTCTGCTTCTCGACCCCGTCGGCGCTGATCCCCACCCGCTGCGCGCCCACCGCCTCGAACTCGGCCTTCATGTCCCGGAAGTGGCAGCTCTCCTTGGTACAGCCGTAGGTCATGGCCGCCGGATAGAAGAAGAGGACCACGGGCCCGTTCGCCGCCAGATCGCTCAGCTTGCGGGGGACGCCGTCCTCGTCCGGGAGCTCGAAGTCTTCAGCCTTGTCGCCTTTGTCCATGGGGCGAGGCTAGCGGCCGGGGGCCGACGTCATCCGGTGGACCACACGACCCGGCGTACCCTCGTCGGGCGTTCTGACGGTCGCCCCGGCCTCGTATGCTCTGACCGTCAACGGGCGTCGCCGCCGCCTGTTGACCGTGCGATCGTAGCGATATATCGTGATTGCACGTGACCATTCGTGACACGTCGCACCGAGCCACGACAGCCCACCGGCTCCGCCATCGCCGCCCCACCAGACGGGACCCCACATGACGTTCGCCATCGAGGCCGAGAACCTGCAGAAGACCTTCACGGGCAAGCGCGAGGTACGCGCCCTCGACGGGGTCAGCTTCGCCGTCGAGGAGGGGACGGTGTTCGGCCTGCTCGGTCCGAACGGCTCAGGCAAGACCACCGCGGTCCGCGTACTCACCACCATCCTCCGCCCCGACGGCGGCACGGCACGGGTCCTCGGCAACGACGTGCAGAAGAAGGCCGGCCTGGTCCGCACCCTGATCGGCCTGGCCGGCCAGTACGCGGCCGTCGACGAGAACCTCACCGGCCGTGAGAACATCCAGATGGTCGGGAACCTCAACCACCTCGAGCGCGACGTAGTGGCGCAGCGGGCCGTCGAACTCCTCCGCCAGTTCGACCTGACCGACGCCGGCGACCGCCCCCTGAAGACGTACTCGGGGGGCATGCGCCGTCGCCTGGACCTGGCCGCCGCGCTGGTGGCCCGGCCCACCGTGCTCTTCCTCGACGAGCCGACGACCGGGCTCGATCCCCAGAGCCGCAACGACCTGTGGGAGGTCATCGAGCAGCTCGTCGGCGACGGCACCACCGTCCTGCTGACCACCCAGTACCTCGAGGAGGCCGACCGCCTGGCCAGCCGGCTGGCCGTGCTGGACCACGGACGGGTCATCGCCGAGGGGACGCCGGCCTCGATGAAGGCGGACCTCGGTGCGACCGTCCTCGAGGTGGGGCTGCCCTCCATCGATGACGCCCGCCGGACGGGCGTCATCCTCGACGGACTCGGTCCGCACTCGTCCCTGGTCAGTGGGACCCTCGTCGAGGTCACCGTCGACAACGGTCCGCTGGCCGCCATGATGGCGTTGCGGAGCCTGGATGGCGAGGGCATCACGCCCAGCACGTTCAACCTCCGCGAGCCCAGCCTCGATGACGTCTTCCTGTCCCTTACCGGGCACCGCACCGAGGAGGACGAGGAGGGGACCGGGGACGAGCCGCCGGACCGGAAGCGCAGGCGCCGGAGGATGCGGCAGGCCGAGCAGGCCATGCCCGTGGCCACCGGGGAGCTGACTCGATGACCACCGCCGCCATCACCGCACCCACCGTCCAGGGCGAACGGCACGGCGGTGGTGTCCTCACCAGGGCCCGTTGGGTCGTGTCGGACACCCTGACCCTCACGCGCCGCAACCTCCTGGCCATCACCCGGATCCCGGAGGCGCTGTTCTTCTCCACGATCCAGCCGATCATGTTCGTGCT
>PMFY01000414.1 GCA_003157945.1 Acidimicrobiaceae bacterium
AACGAGCCGATCGTCGGCATGGCGGTCGACCGGCAGACCGGCGGCTACTGGCTGGTCGGCGCGGACGGCGGGGTGTTCGCCTTCGATGCACCCTTCCTCGGAGCGGCCAGCTCCCTCCACCTCAATGCGCCGGTGGTCGGGATCGCCGCCACTCCGGACGGCGCCGGCTACCGCCTGGTGGCCGCCGACGGCGGGGTGTTCTCGTACAACGCACCCTTCTACGGCTCGACCGGGGGCAGGCATCTCAACCAGCCGATCGTCGGTCTCGGCGTCGACCGCATGACCGGCGGCTACTGGCTGGTGGCCGCCGACGGTGGGGTGTTCTCCTACGACGCGCCGTTCTTCGGCTCGACGGGAGGCACGCACCTCAACCGGCCCGTGGTCGGGATCATGCCGACCTCGGACGGCTCCGGCTACCGCCTGGTGGCCGCCGACGGCGGGGTGTTCTCCTTCGGAGCGCCCTTCCTCGGGTCGGCCGGCTCGCTCCGGCTGAACCAGCCCGTGGTGGCCGGCCTCGAGGACAACTCGTACGACGGCTACTGGCTCCTGGCCGCCGACGGGGGTGTCTTCACCTACGGGCCCCCGGGAGAGGGGATGCCGTTCTTCGGGTCGGCCGCCTGACGCCCGGGACGGGCGCCCGGCCCGGACCGGGGGGTCGGGCCGGTGACGGGTCCGGGAGTCCGCTCCCGCCCGTCAGTCGGGAGGGAGGCCTTCGGGCCTCCCTCCCGGCGCGTCCGGCCGGCCGCCGGGACGCGACCGGCGAGGCCCGGATGCGCCATTCACCCCGTTCTGACCGGTGCGTCTCCACGCACCCCGGGCGGAACCCGGCCGGCCGTCGCCTCCTCCGGATCAGTCGATCGATCACCGCGCCACGACCCAGTCGACAGCCTGCCCGGTCACGCGGGTGATCCTGGCGAAGCCGGCGTCATCGTGTAGGACGACGAGCCCTCGCTCCTCAGCGGCCGAGGCAATGAGCAGTTCGGGCACCCTCCGTCTCCGGAGGTGCCGGGGGTTGCCCCGGCACCTACCCGTCGAATCCGCTCCCCACCCGACCTCACCCCCACCCGGTGGGAACTCAATCGGACGTGAGTCCACCGAGCGACGCCGCGACTTCGGCGGCGATCTGCTCGGAAGGGGGCAGACCGGGAACGTCGGGCAGCCCCGCCGGGTTCTGTCCTTCCACGATCGTCCGCCAGCGCAACTCGGCCAGCTCGACGAAGTCGGGATGGGGGAACACCCAGAAGCGCTCCTCGGCGATGGCCTCGGCGACCAGGTCGGCCACCGCCGCCGGGGGCAGGCCCTCGGCCACGGCCCGGCGCACGTGGTCGCCGACGATGTCGGCGCCGAGCGCCGCCGGCGGTGGCGCACCCAGGTGGTCGGGCCAATTCCGCTCGGCATCCATGATCCGCGTCTGCACCCATCCGGGACACAGGACGCTCACCCCGACAGGCACACCGACCGAGGTGAGCGTGGTGTAGAGGTCCTCGGTCAGGGCGACGACCGCGTGCTTCGTGGCGTCGTAGGAGGGGGTCAGGCCGGGCAGGATGCCGGCGATGGACGCCGTGTTCACGATGTGGCCCTCGCCCTCGGCGACCAGGTAGGGCAGGAACGCCCGCACCCCGTGGACCACCCCCCACAGGTTGACCCCCACCACCCACTCCCAGGCCGACAGCGGCCCGAACCACGCATCGGCCTGGGTGGCCACCCCGGCGTTGTTGCAGACCACGTGGACCCGGTCGAACCGCTCGACGGTGGCGGCCGCCAGCGCCTGCACCGAGGCCTCGACGCTCACGTCGGTGGGCACCACCAGGGTCTCCACGCCGTGGGCACCCACCACCTCGGCGGCACCGGCCAGGCCGTCCTCGTCGACGTCGGCCAGCANNGTCACCACCGCGATCCGTCCCGCGCTGAGTTCCATGCGTCCTCCCGATGTCCGCCTCCGGCTCCCTGCCGGACAACGGTCACCCTACGTCCGCGGGCCGCGCGTCGCTCGGACGAGGGGAGGGTCACCCGGGGTCGGCGGCGGCCTCCTGCTCGTCCAGCCACGCCACGAGTGCCTCGGGCCCGGCGAAGGACACCTCCCGGTCGCGGGCGGGAAGGTAGGCCACCACCGCGCCCTCGGACACCCCGACCGACACGACCACCTCTCCACCCGGGTCGAGGCACCACGACGGCGGTCCGCCCGGCGAGGTCGACGGCTCGAGGCGCCAGCCGCCCCGCGCCGTCAGCACCTCACCGACACGGTCGAACAACAGGTCATCNNGTGGACATCGTCAACCTCTCCGGTCCGGGGACGGCAGTCTGCCACCCACCGGCGGGACCGTCACCCGGAACGGACCGGCCGGCGGCGGTACGCTTCGCCGACGTGGCCCCGAACCGACTGACCCGCCGCCGGTTCCTCGGGGCCACCGGCACCGTCGCCGCCGGTGCCCTGGTCGCCGCCTGCACGACGACCGCCCGTCCGGCCGTCGCCACCCGACGCAAGGTGGTCGTGGTGGGTGCCGGC
>PMFY01000075.1 GCA_003157945.1 Acidimicrobiaceae bacterium
CACGCCTTCGCCCGCTGAACACCGCGCGTGCACCACGAGCCGCTGACCACGCGTTCAGGTAGCGTCGTCCCGTGGCGTCCGGACACCTCATCGAGCGAGTCGATCACGTCCAGCTGGCGATGCCGGCCGGCGCCGAGGAACGCGCCACCGAGTTCTACGAGGGGCTCCTCGGCATCCCCCGGGTGCCCAAGCCACCCGAGCTCGAGGTGCGCGGCGGGTGCTGGTTCGAGCGTGGGGCCCTGCGCGTCCACCTGGGCGTCGAGCCGGACTTCCGCCCGGCGAAGAAGGCCCACCCGGCCTTCGCCGTGACCGGACTCGACGACCTCTGTTCCGTCCTCGAGGCGTCGGGGTACCCGGTGACACGCACCGAGGACGTGCCCGGCATGCCGCAGTGGTATGTGGCGGATCCGTTCGGCAACCGCATCGAACTCGTCCCGGCCTGAGGCATCCGGACCGGGCCGACCCGACATGCGCGAACGCCTCCACCTCGTGTCCGGCGTCTTTGCCTCCGCCTTCCACAATCCGGACCTGCGCGACGTGGGGTTCGCCTATGCGCTGTTCAGCGCGGCCGAGTTCGGCTCCTGGATCGCCCTGCTGGTGTTCGCCTTCGACCGGGGCGGGCCGTCCGCCGTGCTCGTCATCACGCTGGTCCAACTCGTCCCGTGCATGGCCCTCGGGCCGGTGCTCGGGGCCCTGGTGGAACGGTGGACCCCGGCCCGGTCGCTGGTGGCCGGCTACGGCCTCCAGGTCGTGGCCATGGGCGGCGTCGCCGTCGCGGTGGTCCTCCACGCCCCCTACCCGGTGGTCGTGTCGCTCACACCGCTCATCACGCTGTCGCTGACCGTCACCCGGCCGGCCCAGTCCGCCGTGCTGCCCGCCGCCGTCTGCACCGCCGAGGAGCTGACGGCCGCCAATGTCATGACCGGCTGGACCGAGAGCGCGGCGGCCCTGGTCGGGCCCTTCCTGGTGGGCGTCGCCCTCGGGCTGGGCGGCATCGTGGCGGCGCTGGTCATCGTGGCGGTGCTGCCCGTGGGGTCGCTGCTGCTGTCGGTCCGCGTCGTGCGGCGGCTCACCCGCCGGGGCCTGACCGCGTCCGCTCCGGAGCAGGAGGGCTCCGGCGTGACCGCGCTGCTGCGGTCCAGCCTGTCGCGCACCTTCCGCGACCCCGGGATCCGGGTCCTCCTCGTCATCACGACGTTCTTCTGGGTGCTGATGGGCGCCCTCGACTTCCTGGCCGTCGTCGTGGCCCTGCAGGTCCTCCACACCGGGCCCGGCGGGCCCGGCTTCCTGACCGCCGCCGTCGGGGCCGGCGGTCTGGCCGCCGCCTACCTGACGGCGTTCCTGGTCGGACGGCAACCCCTGTCACCCACGTTGGTCATCTCGCTGCTGGTGTCCGTCGGGACACTGGCGCTGGTCGCCGTGCACCCCACCACCACGCTGGCCGTGGTGCTGTTCGCCGGGGTGGGTGCGGGGACGGCGGTGTTCAACGCCACGGGCAAGACGCTGATGCAGCGGGCCGCTCCCTCCGATGCCATCGCCGGGACCTTCGCCGTGCTCGAGTCCCTCATGGACCTCGGCCTCGGGCTCGGCGGTCTGCTGGCCTGGGCCGGCGTGCAGCTGCTGGGTCCGCGCGCCGCCCTCGTCGTCCCGGCCGTGGCCGCCGTCGGGCTGCTGGCGGTCCTCGGGCGGAGCATCCGGGACGTCGACGCATCGGCCACGGTGCCGCAGGTGGAGATCCGGCTGCTCCGGTCCATCCGGATCTTCGCGCCGCTCCCGGCCCCGACCATCGAACTCGTCGCCCGCGAGCTCGAGCCCGTGGCGGTGAGCGCCGGCACGCAAGTGATCACCGAGGGCGACCGCGGCGACCGGTACTACGCGGTGGCCGACGGCGAGCTCGACATCACCCGCGGTGCGGAACAGCTCCGCCGGATCGGACGCGGCGACGGATTCGGCGAGGTGGCGCTGGTACGCGCCGTGCCCCGCACCGCCACGGTCACCGCGGCCACCGACTGCCTCCTCTACGGCCTCGACGGTGACGTCTTCCTGGAGACGGTCACCGCCAACGCGTCGGCCGGACGGGTGGCCGTCGAGGTCGTGGACGGGCACCTGGGCGGCGCCGGTCGGCGCGACGACGACTCGGGGCGCCAGACCCCCTGACGGGTGCGTCCTCGCCCTACGCGGGCGTCTCGACCTCGGCCCGGATGGCCTCGAGGGTGGCCTGCATCCCCCGCCGGTTGGTCTTGCCCCGGGCCCAGCCGAGCACGGCCCAGTAGGCCTTCAGGAGCAAGGTCGGCGCCAGCCGGAACGACTCGGTCACGTCGGACCCGTCGCCCGCCGGCTCGATGGCGTAGGCCCAGTGGTTGAGCGCCTTGCCGCCGGTCAGGACGTCGAACCCGAACACCGAGCCCGGCACGCAGTCGGTGACGACGCACTCCGTCCAGTAGACGGGTCCCTTGCCGTTGCGCTTGACGTGNNGGGCTGTAGCTGCCGATCCGCGTGACGTCGCTGACCAGGGCCCACACCTCCTCGGGCGGGGCGTTCATGTGGACGGTGACGGAGTCGTGCATCCCCCCACCCTACGGCCGGGTGGTCGGCGACCGGCCACCCGGCGCGCCGGTCAGGGGAGCAGCGCCTCCACATCGGCCCGCTCGGCCAGCAGCTCCTCGGTGGTCACCCGGATCCGCTCGGTGGCGAACTCGTCGTGGGTCAGGCCCTCGACCACGGTCCACCCGCCCTCGTGGCCGGTGGCACGTACCGGGAAGCCGAACTGGAGGCCCTGCGGCACCCCGTACTCACCGTTCGAGACGACGGCCAGCGAGGTCCAGTCGTCCCCGGCGGTTCCGTTGTGGACGGCCGCCACGGAGTCGATGGCGGCGTTGGCGGCCGAGGCGGCCGACGACAGCCCCCGGGCCTCGATGATGGCCGCGCCGCGCTTCTGGACGGTGGTGAGGAAGTCGCCCTGCAGCCACCCCGGGTCGTCGATGACCTCGGCGGCCGGCTTGCCGTCGATCCGGGCGTTGGCCACGTCGGGAAACTGCGTCGCCGAGTGGTTGCCCCAGATGGCCAGGTTGCTGACCGAGGCGACCGGCACGCCGGCCTTCTGCGCCAGCTGGCTCTTCGCCCGGTTCTCGTCGAGGCGGGTCATGGCGAACCAGCGGTCGGCCGGGACCTCCGGGGCGTTCGAGCGGGCGATGAGGCAGTTCGTGTTGCACGGGTTGCCCACCACCAGGACGCGCACGTCGGAGGCGGCGTTGGCGGCGATGGCCTGGCCCTGGGGACCGAAGATCCCGCCGTTCACCGTCAGCAGGTCGCCCCGCTCCATGCCGGCCTTGCGGGGGATCGAGCCGACCAGGAGCGCCCAGGAGGTGCCGTCGAACGCCGTGTTGAGGTCGGTGGTGGTCACGATGTCGCTGACCAGGGGGAACGCGCAGTCGTCGAGCTCCATGACCACACCCTCGAGCGCCTGCATCCCGGGCTCGATCTCGAGGAGGCGCAGCACCACGGGCTGGTCGGGGCCGAACAGTGCGCCCGAGGCGATCCGGGGCAGGAGGGCGTAGCCGATCTGGCCGGCGGCGCCCGTGACGGTGACGTGGATGGGGTTCTTGGCTGCCATGGGGGCAGGCTAATCCGCACCACCTGAGGCGGTCGAACCGGCGACGGTGCCGACGGGCCTCGGTAGTGTCGCCCCATGGCGAACCCGTGGAACGTGCCCGTCGGCTACGGCGTGGGCACCGGGATGACCAGTGTCACCCAGGTCCGCACCGAGGCCCGCTGGGCCGAGCGGGCCGGCTTCGACTCCTTCTGGGTGTCGCAGATCTTCGGCGTCGACCCGGTGGTGGCCCTGGTCGCGGTGGGGGCCGACGTGCCCGGCCTGTCCGCCCTCGGAACGTCGGTGGTGCCCCTGGCCGGTCGTCACCCGCTGGCCCTGGCCGCCCAGGCCCGGACGGCCCAGGGCGCGCTGGACGGCCGCTTCACCCTCGGGGTGGGACCCTCCCACGCCATGGTCACGGAGGGCTTCTTCGGCGAGCCCTATGACCGTCCCTTCACCCGGACGGCCGAATTCCTGGCCGCCCTCGCCCCGCTCCTCCGGGGCGGGACGGTCGACGTGGCCGGGGACATCGTCGAGACGCACGGGTGGCTGACGATCGAGTCCGACCCCTGCCCCCTGCTGCTGGCCGCCCTCGGGCCCCGGATGCTCGACCTGGCCGGACGCGTCGCCGACGGCACCACCCTCAGCTCCTGCGGCCCGCGCACCATCGCCACGCACATCGCACCGGCCATCGAGGCCGCGGCCGACGGGGCGGGGCGTCCGGCGCCCCGCATCCAGGCCATGGTGTCCGTGGCCGTCACCGACGACCCCGCGGCGCTCCACGCCGAGGCGGTGGCCGCCGACGTGCTCTACGCCCAGCTGCCCGCCTACCGGCGCGTCCTCGACCTCGAGGGCGTCGCCAGCGGGGCCGACCTCCTGCTCGCCGGCTCGCCGGAACGGATCGTGGACGGGATCGGCGCCTATGTCGACGCCGGCGTCACCGAGCTCCGGTTGGGCATCGGCTCGGCCGACCCGCAGGTCGTCGGGGCGACCCGTGACGCGCTGGCCGACCTGCTGGTCGGCTGACGCCCGTCAGTTGCGGCCGAGACCGAGCGCGGCGTAGATCTCGCGGGTCGCGCTGGACCGGTTGAGCGTGTAGAAGTGCAGGCCCGGCACCCCGGCGTCCAGCAGCTCGCGGCACAGTTCGGTGGCACACGCCACGCCCTCGTGACGGACGGCCTCGGCCCCGCCCGCGGCGTCCGCCGCCTCCAGGCGGGCCACCATCCACGCCGGCACGGCGGCGCCCATCCGGGCCATCCCGGGCACCGAGCTGAGCCGCTCGACGGGCATGATCCCGGGCAGCACCGGCTTGGTGACGCCGCGCTCGGCCAGGTCGGCCACCAGGGTGGTGTACTCGTGGGCCTCGAAGAAGAACTGGGTGACGGCGAAGTCGGCCAGGGCGAGCTTGGCGGCCAGGTGGTCGCGGTCCGTCGCCCGGTCGGTCGAGAGCGGGTGCCCGGCGGGCTGGGCGGCCACCCCGACCGAGAAGCCGCCGATGGCCCGGGCCAACTCGACCAGATCGCAGGCGTGGGTCAGCTCGCCCGTCCCGGCCGCGGGGTCGGTCGGCGGGTCGCCGCCCAGCGCCATGAGGTTCTCGACGCCGGACCGGCGCAGCTCGACCAGGATCTCGGCCAGCTCCAGGCGGGTGTGGGCCACGCAGATGAGGTGGGCCATGGGGACCAGGTTGGTGGTCCGCAGCATGCCGGTCACCAGGTCGACGGTCCGACGCCGCGATTCTGCACCGCCGCGGTAGGTGACGGACACGAACGAGGGGCCGAGCGGCTCGAGCTCGCGCAGCGTGGTGACCAGCGTGGCCTGCTCGGCGTCGTTCTTCGGGGGGAAGAACTCGAACGAGTACGTCTTGCCCTTGTCGAGCAGGTCGGCGATGCGGGTCATGGTCGGACCAGCCTACTTCCGGGCCCCCGCCGTCGACCAGGGTCAGGCCCCCGGCGGCCCGACTCAGCGCCCGTCGGTGGGCGGTGTCACGTGGGTCTGGAGCCGGGCCAGGGCGCCCTGGAGCTCCGCGTCCCGGTCGCGGCGGGCCCCGTCGGCCTGGGCCAGCTGCACCCCGGTCGGCGCGGCGGCGCCGTTGCGCAGGAGCCGGTCCGCCTCGATGGCGAAGGCCAGCCCCCGAAGGGCGCCGGCCGCCGTGCTGGCCGATCCTCCGGCCGCCGGTTCCGGTGCCGTCGAGGCCGCCTGCTCCAGGGCCACCGCCGCCCGCTCGGCCTGCACCGACACCGCCCCGCGCAGCTCGGCGTCGTCGGACAGCGCCGACGGCGACAGCAGGGCGTCGCGGGCCAGCCGGGCGTCGCTCAGAGCGGGCAACGCCCGCCGCCGCCAGGCGTCGAGGGCGCTCTTCCGGTTGCGTGACACCAGGAGCGCGACCACCAGGGCGATCAGCAGCAGCACCACCACGATCACACCGATCAGGACCCAGGACACCGAGCTCTTCGCCGCCTTGGCCGGCGTGGTCGTGGTCGTGGTGGACGGGTGCGTCGTCGTGGTCGTCGGGTGCGTCGTCGTGGTCGTCGGGCGGGTGGTGGTCGTGGTCGTGCTCGACGACGTGGTCGTCGTGGTCGGCGGCTCCGTGGTCGTGGTGGTGTCCGGCACCGTCGTCGTGGTGGTGTCCACCAGCACGGCGTGGGCCGGCACCGCATCGACCGGGACGGCGCCGGCCACCAGCCCGGGCCCGGCCAGGGTCAGCACGGCCACGAGCCCGGCGGCCGCCGGAGCGATCCGCCGGAGCCGTCGGGCAGTCGGGTGTTCGTTCATGATCCGGTCCTCCCGTAGTCGTCCTCGAGGCGGACGATGTCGTCCTCGCCGAAGTAGTCGCCGTGCTGCACCTCGACGAACACCACCCGGGCGTCCGAGGCGTTCTCGATCCGGTGGTCGGTACCGACCGGGATGTCGACCGCGTCGCCCGCCGACACGTCGCGCCGCTGCCCGTCGATGGTGACCACGGCGGTCCCCTCCACCAGGAACCAGTGCTCCGAGCGCCGGGCGTGGCGCTGGTAGCTGAGCCGCTTGCCCGGCAGCACCTCGATGCGCTTGACCTTGAAGTTCGGCTCGTCGTCGAGCACGTGGTAGGCGCCCCAGGGACGCTCGTCGGTCTCCAGGCCGTTCGGTCCCACGGACGGGCTCATGCCGCCCGCTCCGCGGCGCGCACGGCGTTGCGCAGGAGCATGGCCCGCGTCATCGGTCCCACCCCGCCGATCCGGGGGGTGATCCACCCGGCGACCTCGGCCACGCCCTCGTCGACGTCGGACAGGAGCTTCTTCCCCTCCCAGGAGGTGCCGGCCCCGACCACGGCGGCCCCGGGCCGGATCATGTCGGCGGTCACCAGGCCGGCCCGGCCGGCGGCGGCCACCACGACG
Source organism: Acidimicrobiaceae bacterium (assembly GCA_003157945.1). Next base: position 6,964 of record PMFY01000075.1, read on the forward strand.
TCGCCCTGGCGGACGAGGCCGGCCAGGTCGTCGACCCCGGTGTGGACGACGGTCACCGCGGCGTTGCAGCCCGGGCGCTTCATGGCCAGCAACAGGGCCAGCGGTCGGCCGATGGTGAGGCCGCGCCCGATCACCACCACGTGCTTCCCCTCGACCGGCACGTCGTTGGCGTGGAGGAGCTCCACGATGCCCGCGGGCGTGCACGGCAGCGGGCCGTTCGCCCCCATCACCAGCCGCCCGAGGTTGACCGGGTGCAGCCCGTCGACGTCCTTCTCGGGGTCGACGGCCAGCAGGGTGCGCTCCTCGTCGAGGCCGGCGGGCAGGGGGAGCTGGACCAGATAGGCGTGGACGGCCGGGTCGGCGTTGAACCGGGCGATGGTGGCGTCGAGCTCCTCCTGGGACACGTCGGCCGGCAGGTGGGCGTGCGCCGAGGTGATGCCCACCTCCTCGCAGTCGGCGTGCTTCATGGCCACATACCGGGCGCTCGGACCGTCGTCGCCCACCAGGACGGTGCCGAGGCCCACGGTCACGCCCGCCGCCCGCAGCCGGGCGACCCGGTCGGCGACCTCGGCCCGCACGCGGGCGGCGAGCAGCTCGCCGTCCAGCAGGGTCGCGGTCATCGGCATGCCTCCCGTCGTGTCACAACTGTGGTTCCCTCACTCGATTCCACCGGGTCACCGCCGTCCGGACGGGGCGCCACCGGTCCCCGGCGGCGCTCGGCCGGTCCCGGCGCCGGGCGGCTCAGTGCCGGAAGTGGCGCTCGCCGCCCGCCATGACCATAGCGATCCCCGCGGCGTCGGCAGCGGCAATCACCTCGTCGTCCCGGATCGACCCACCCGGCTGGACCACGGCGGCCACCCCGGCGTCGGCCAGCACCTGCATGCCGTCCGGGAAGGGGAAGAAGGCGTCCGAGGCGGCCGCGCCGCCCGTGGCCCGCTCACCCGCCTTCTGCACGGCGATCTGGGCCGCCACGACCCGCGACTGCTGGCCGGCGCCGATGCCGACGGCCTGTCCGGCCGTGACCACGGCGATGGCGTTGGACGTCGTGCGGGCGCACACCTTCCAGGCGATGCGGAGGTCCCGCCACTCGGCCTCGGTGGGACGCCGCTCCGTCGCCACCTCCCAGGTCGACGGGTCCACCAGGAACCGGTCGGTGTCCTGGACGAGCACGGAGTTGCCGAGGAACCGGTACTGGCGGACCAGCGCCTCGGGCGCCGGGGCCGACAGCAGCCGGGTGGCCTTGCGTTTGGACGACAGCTGGGCCAGGGCCTCCTCGTCGTAGGCGGGGGCGATGACCACGTCGGCCTGCGGGCCGGCGGCGATGGCCTCGGCCACGGCCACGGTGACGGGGCCGCCGATGGCCACGATGCCGCCGAAGGCGGACTGGGGGTCGCACTCGAGCGCGAGTTCGTAGGCCCGGACGAGGTCGGCGTCCAGGGCGGCACCGCACGGGTTGGCGTGCTTGA